>NZ_JBIRUY010000034.1:0-113093 GCF_044335305.1 Streptomyces sp. NPDC020490
AGTTCTCAAGGAACGGTCGCTTCCTTTGTACTCACCCTCTCGGGCTTTCCTCCGGGCGCTTCCCTTCGGTCTTGCGTTTCCGACTCTATCAGATCCTTTCTCGATCCGATTTCCTCGGTGCTTTCCAGGTTCCCGCTCTCGCGTTTCCCTTTCCGGCGGTTCCGACTTTATCAGAAGTTTCGCGCCGGACTGACCGGCCACTCTTTTCCGATTCATCGGGGGGAGCTTCATCGGAACCGGCGATCGATGATCGCTGTTCCGGGAAGCAGACAGATGTTCACCGCTGCCGACCGAACCAGGTCCAGTCCAGGCAACTGCTCAAATCTACCTCCCCACTCGCTCCGTGTCAACGGATCTTCGTGGGGCGGAGAAGAGAGTAGCAGCTCGGCGAGCCCCTCCGCACATCAGGCGGCCGTGGGCACCACCGCGCTCCGCTCCGCCTCCTCGACGTCGCCCGTCTCGCCGGCGCGTGCCGCCCGGCCGCCCAGGACGAAGACGTAGGCGAGGAAGGCCAGCTCGGCGGCGATTCCGATGCCGATGCGGGCCCATGTGGGCAGGCCGGACGGGGTGACGAAGCCTTCGATGGCTCCGGATACGAAGAGGACGAGTGCGAGGCCGATCGCCATGCCCACCGCGGCGCGTCCCTCCTCCGCGAGGGCCGTGCGCCGGGAGCGCGGCCCCGGGTCGATGAGGGTCCAGCCGAGGCGGAGTCCGGTGCCGGCGGCGACGAAGACGGCCGTCAGTTCCAGCAGGCCGTGCGGGAGGACGAGGCCGAGAAAGGTGTCGAGCCTGCCCGCGGAGGACATGAGGCCGAAGCCGACGCCGAGGTTGAGCATGTTCTGGAAGAGGATCCAGAGGACCGGCAGGCCGAGGAAGACGCCGAGGATCAGGCACTGCGCGGCGGCCCAGGCATTGTTCGTCCACACCTGTGCCGCGAAGGAGGCCGCGGGATGGCTGGAGTAGTAGGTCTCGTACTGGCCGCCGGGCCGGGTGAGGTCCCGCAGCTCGTCGGGGGCCGCGATGGCGGACTGCACCTCGGGGTGCGTGCCGATCCACCAGCCCAGGAGGACGGCGATCGCTGTGGACAGGAGCGCGGTGGGGACCCACCAGCGGCGCGAGCGGTAGACCGCGGCGGGGAAGCCGTGGGCCAGGAAACGCATGACATCGCGCCAGGAGGCGCGTCGGGTGCCCGTCACGGCGCTGCGCGCGCGTGCCACGAGTTGACTGAGCCGGCCGGTCAGCTGCGGGTCGGGAGCGCTGGACTGGATCAGGGAGAGGTGGGTGGCCGTGCGCTGGTAGAGGGCGACGAGTTCGTCGACCTCGGCGCCGCTGAGTCGACGTCGGCGCCCGAGCAGGGTCTCCAGGCGGTCCCACTCCGCCCGGTGGGCGCTGACGAAGACGTCGAGGTCCATCTGTCTGCCTGCTCCTCGGCTGTTCGTCGGTGGTCGTGGGATCAGCTTGTCGTACGGACGCGCGATGTGCGCTCAGCTTGGCAGACTGGCCGTCCACGGGGCAGGCCAGGGGAAGGACGACGGGCGTGAGTGAGCTGGTGACGGGTGAGGCGGTGGCACTGGAGCTGCGCCCCGCGAGGCTGCCCAGCAGGGTGCTGGCGATACTCCTCGATCTCGCCGTGTACGTGGTGGGCTACCTCGTCGTGACCATAGCTCTGGTCGCCGCCACCGCTTCGCTGGACCAGGCGGCGCAGACCGCGGTGTCGATCGCGACGTTCGTTCTGGTGCTGGTGGGCGGGCCGATCGCGGTCGAGACACTCAGCCATGGCCGTTCGCTCGGCAAGATGGCGTGCGGACTGCGGGTGGTCCGGGACGACGGCGGTCCGATCAGGTTCCGGCACGCGCTGGTCCGGGGCGGCATCGGAGTGGTGGAGATCCTGATGACGTTCGGGGTCGTGGCCTGTATCGCCTCCCTGGTGTCGGCTCGCGGACGGCGCCTCGGTGACGTCTTCGCCGGGACCCTCGTCGTACGGGAACGGGTGCCGGCCGCGCGGACAGGTTTCCTGCCTCCGCCGCCGCCCTGGCTTGCCGGGCGGTTCTCAGGGCTGGATCTGTCGGCCGTTCCCGACGGCCTGTGGCTGGCCGTCCGCCAGTACCTGACGCGGATGCACCAGCTGGACCCGCAGGTGGGCTGGGCCATGGCGGAACGGCTCGCCTCCGACCTCTCGGCCCGCACGGGGACGCCGGTGCCGCAGGGGGTGCCGGCGGCGGCGTATCTGGCCGCGGTGGTGCAGGAGCGGCAGGCCCGGGAGATGCGGCGGACCTTCGCGAACGGTCCTGCGGGCGTGAGCGGGCCGACTGCCGGCGGACCCGTCGCAGAGGGCTGGCCCGCTCCCGGCACGGCGCGGGCCGCCCAGGGTTCGCCGTCCGCGTACCAGGCAGCCACTGGGCCTTGGGCCTTGCCGTCGGGGCCCGGAACATCCGAGCCCGGAATGTCGGGTCCCGGAATGTCGGGACCGGGAGCCCTGGGCCCCGGGCCATCGGCGTCCGCCTCGCCTCCGGCTCCGGCTCCGTCCGGGGGGCCGACGGACGGCCGTCCGTCGGCCGTGCCGCGGGACGCCGCGCCGGCCGACCGTCCCGCCACCGGGTTCGTGCCGCCTGCGTGATCGCGGCGCGGCTCAGGTGAAGACGGACGGGGGCGATTCAAGGTCCTCCAGCTCGACGCCCGGGGCCGCCAGGACCACGTCCCCGGCGATGTGGACGGCGTGCTGTTCGCCGGTGTCCAGGGCTGTGACCTGGTATTCGTCCACCGTCAGGGGGCCGTTGTCAGTGGCGTGTGCTTCTCTTCTCACCAAGGCCCAGGACTGGTCCACGGTGCGCGGGGCGAGGACGGGGTCCGTGAAGGCGACGAGGCGTACGCGGGTTGCGGACGCGGAGGGAGTGAGGCGCAGGAGACGAGTGATCGCGACGAGGAATGCCGGAGAGGTGCCGGTGAAGGCGTGGGCGCGGACGTTGCCTTCGGTGGCCTGGGTTCCGGTGGGGTCGGTGCGGACCCAGGTGACGCCGTCGAGGGCGGCGCCGCGGACCTGCCAGCCGGCGGCGTGCAGTTCAAGGCGGAGGGGGCGGCCGAGTTCGTCGAGAGCGAGGTCGACGGAGCCGCCGTGGTCGCCCGCCGGGGTGACCAGCCGGGAGACGTAACGCCAGCCGGACGGGCCGGGGGCGCACTGGAAGTGTTCTTCTGCGAGGGGGGTGTGATCGTGCGGATCGTGGAGCGAATAACGGCCGCGGGGCATGGGGGTCCTGGGTCTTGACGGGCTGGTCCGGGTCACGGACGGCCACAGGGGCAGGCCCCCGACACGGGGGTGCGGGGGCCTGCCTCGGGTGGAGTCGCCACGGCCGGGGGGCGTGTCAGCGCACCGACACGCTCCTCGGTGACCGCGGCGGTCGCCGTCCGTCGCCCGGACGGCGAGCCGCTCAGTAGCGGTAGTGGTCCGGCTTGTACGGGCCGTCGACCTCGACACCGATGTAGGAGGCCTGCTCGGGACGCAGCTTGGTCAGCTTCACACCGAGCGCGTCCAGGTGCAGGCGGGCGACCTTCTCGTCGAGGTGCTTGGGCAGCGTGTAGACGCCGATCGGGTACTCGGACGGCTTGGTGAACAGCTCGATCTGGGCCAGCGTCTGGTCCGCGAACGAGTTGGACATCACGAAGGACGGGTGGCCGGTCGCGTTGCCCAGGTTCAGCAGACGGCCCTCGGACAGCACGATGATCTTCTTGCCGTCCGGGAAGGTCCAGGTGTGGACCTGCGGCTTGACCTCGTCCTTGACGATGCCGGGAACCTTGGCGAGGCCGGCCATGTCGATCTCGTTGTCGAAGTGGCCGATGTTGCCGACGATCGCCTGGTGCTTCATCTTGGCCATGTCGCCGGCCATGATGATGTCCCGGTTGCCGGTCGTGGTGATGAAGATGTCGGCCTTGTCGACGACCTCGTCGAGGGTCGTGACCTGGTAGCCGTCCATGGCCGCCTGGAGCGCGCAGATCGGGTCGATCTCGGTGACGATCACGCGGGCGCCCTGTCCGCGCAGGGACTCCGCGCAGCCCTTGCCCACGTCGCCGTAGCCGCAGACGACCGCGGTCTTGCCGCCGATCAGGACGTCGGTGGCGCGGTTGATGCCGTCGATCAGGGAGTGGCGGCAGCCGTACTTGTTGTCGAACTTCGACTTGGTGACGGCGTCGTTGACGTTGATCGCCGGGAACAGGAGGGTGCCGTCGCGCTGCATCTCGTACAGGCGGTGGACGCCGGTCGTGGTCTCCTCGGTCACGCCGCGGATCTCCGAGGCGAGCTCGGTCCACTTCTGCGAGCCGTCGCTGATGGTGCGGTGCAGGAGCTCGAGGATGACGCGGTGCTCGTCCGACTCGGCGGTATCTACGGCGGGGACCTTGCCGTCCTTCTCGTACTCGACGCCCTTGTGGACGAGGAGGGTGGCGTCACCACCGTCGTCCAGGATCATGTTCGGGCCGCCGGTGGGGGTGTCGGGCCAGGTCAGCGCCTGCTCCGTGCACCACCAGTACTCCTCCAGGGTCTCGCCCTTCCAGGCGAAGACCGGGACGCCCTGCGGGTTGTCCGGCGTGCCGTTCGGGCCGACGGCGATGGCGGCGGCCGCGTGGTCCTGGGTGGAGAAGATGTTGCAGGAGGCCCAGCGGACCCGCGCGCCCAGGGCGACCAGGGTCTCGATGAGGACGGCGGTCTGCACGGTCATGTGCAGGGAGCCGGTGATGCGGGCGCCGGCGAGGGGCTGCGCGTCGGCGTACTCCGCGCGGATCGCCATCAGGCCCGGCATCTCGTGTTCGGCGAGGGTGATCTCCTTGCGGCCGAACTCGGCCAGGGACAGGTCGGCGACCTTGAAGTCCTGTCGGTTGTCGACAGTCGTCATTACGAGCTGCTCCTCGGGGTTGGGGCGAGGTGGGTACGTCTGGTCTGCGCGGCGGCGGACACAGGGGTGCCCGAAAGAGGACACAGGCATGCCCGCGTGCGCGCAGCGCAGTCCGTCGGAGGCCCTCTCTCCCTCGGCCGGTCCGTGTCGGGACCGCCCGACCGCCATCAGCAGCGACGTCTGGCTCGGATCCAAGCTACACCGGTGGGCCCGCGCGTCCCCAGTCCACGCGAACACATCACGCCGATCAGGACGCGGCGGGCGGGCCGTGCGGGCGGCGGGACGGACGACGGGGCCCGCCGGATGTCCGGCGGGCCCCGTCGTCGTGTGGCGTGGGATGTCAGTGTCCGGCGGGGTGGGGTGCCGGGCCTCCGGGGGTGGCCTCGCGATCCGGGCCCTTGGCGGCCTCGGTCTCGCTGTAGATGTCCGGTTCGAGGTAGATGACGCGGGCGATCGGGACCGCCGCGCGGACGCGTCCCTCGGCGGCGTTGATGGCGGCGGCGACCTCGGTGGCCGTGTCGTCGTGCTGGACGGCGATCTTGGCGGCGATCAGCAGTTCCTCGGGGCCGAGGTGGAGCGTGCGCATGTGGATGATGCCGGTGACCGTGTCGCCGTCGACGATCGCCTGCTCGATCTTCTTGACCTCTTCCAGGCCCGCTGCCTCGCCGAGCAGCAGCGACTTGGTCTCGCCGGCCAGGACGAGGGCGATCAGGACGAGCAGGACGCCGATGCAGACCGTGCCGATGCCGTCCCAGACGCCGTCGCCGGTGAGCAGGGCCAGGCCGACGCCGCCGAGGGCGAGGAGCAGGCCGATGAGCGCGCCGAAGTCCTCCAGCAGGACGACGGGCAGCTCGGGCGCCTTGGCGCGGCGGATGAACTGCGACCAGGACAGGCCGCCGCGCAGTTCGTTCGACTCCTTGATGGCGGTGCGGAAGGAGAAGCCCTCGGCGATTATCGCGAAGATGAGGACGCCCACCGGCCAGTACCAGTGCTCCAGTTCGTGCGGGTGGCTGATCTTCTCGTAGCCCTCGTAGATGGCGAACATGCCGCCGACGGAGAACAGGACGATCGAGACGAGGAAGGCGTAGATGTACCGCTCGCGGCCGTAGCCGAAGGGGTGTTGCGGGGTCGCCTCGCGCTCGGCCTTCTTGCCGCCGACGAGGAGGAGGAACTGGTTACCGGAGTCGGCGAGCGAGTGCACGCCCTCGGCGAGCATGGACGAGGAGCCGCTGAAGGCGAACGCCACGAACTTCGATGCCGCGATCGCGAGGTTGGCGCCGAGTGCCGCCACGATCGCCCTGGTGCCGCCTGACGCGCTCATATGTTCGCGTTGTCCCTTCGCCTTTGCCCGTCTGACCCGTTCAGCCCGCGGGCCTTTGCCCGTCCTTTGCCGGTGGGCCATTCTTGCAGCCCGGTCGGTGGACGGCTCGTCAGGTGTCCACAAGCACGGTCATACGATCACAGTGGCCCGGAAGAGCGTGCCCGCTCCGGACAACTCCGCCGTCTCGCCCGCCGGGACGAAGACCGACTGGCCGGGGCCGAGTTCGTGTTCGCCCGCGCGCACGCGGCCCGCCGTGCACAGCAGGATCTGCGGGGTCGCGCGGGTGAGGTCGTGGGCGACGCCGCCCTCGGGCAGCACGTATCTCGACAGGCGGAACTCGTCGATGGGGGTCTCGTAGACCTCCTCGCCGTCGGGGGAGGCCTCCGGGCGCAGGACGCCGGGGTCGCTCGGCTCGAAGCGGACGATGCGCAGCAGTTCGGGCACGTCGACGTGTTTGGGGGTCAGGCCGCAGCGCAGGACGTTGTCGGAGTTGGCCATGATTTCGACGCCGAGGCCGTCGAGGTAGGCGTGCGGGATGCCCGCGCCGAGGAACAGGGCCTCACCGGGCTGCAGGCGGACGTGGTTGAGCAGCATGGCGGCGATCACGCCCGGGTCGCCCGGGTAGTGGTGGGCGATGTCCGCGTAGGGCGCGTACGCGCCGCCGAGGCGGGTGCAGGCCGTCGTGGCCTCGGCCACGGTGCGGCGCATCTCCTCGGGGTCGGCGGTGAGGACGGCGGTGAGCACCTCGCGCAGGGCCGCGTCCGCGGGGCTGGCGTGCAGCAGGTCGACGTACGGCTTGAGGGCGCCGACGCCGAGGCCGTCGAGCAGATCGGCGGCCTGAATCGGGTCGCGGAAGCCGCACAGGCCGTGGAACTCGGTGAGCGCGCAGATGAGTTCGGGCTTGTGGTTGGCGTCCTTGTAGTTGCGGTGCGGGGCGTCGGCCGGGACGCCGCGGCGTTCCTCGTCCTCGTACCCCTGTTTGGCCTGGTCGAGGTCGGGGTGGACCTGGAGGGAGAGCGGGGCGCCCGCGGCGAGGAGCTTGAGCAGGAAGGGCAGCCGGGGGCCGAACCTGGCCGCGGCCGCCGGGCCGAGTTCCCGCTCGGGGTCCGCGGCGATCACCTCGGCGAGCGTGCCGCGTCCGGTGCGCGAGGGTGCGCCCGGGTGGGCGCCCATCCACATCTCGGCCTGCGGCTCGCCGTTGGGTTCGACGCCGAGCAGTCCGGGGATGGCGGTCGTCGAGCCCCAGGCGTAGGGGCGGATGGTGTTGTCCAGGCGGTCCATGCTGTGTCTCTGTCTCCGTACGTACGCTGCCCAGCGGGCGCTGGCCGGGAGGGGTGGGTCCAGGTCAGGCCCTGGTGGCGAGCGCCAGGTAAACGGCGGCGAAATCCGTGATGGCGATCAGTTCGGCCAGGGTCTCCAGTTCGGCCCCCGGTTCCGGCTCCAGTTCGCTGATCGGCGTGTCGTGGCTGAGGGCCAGGTCACGGGCGCCCGGGGCGGCGGTGAGGCCGCCGATCGGGCGGTCGCGCAGCAGCACCACGCGTGCGTGGAGCGCGGGCGGTTCCTCCACGCGGTCGCGGAAGAAGTCGTCGGGGTCGGCGCTGGCCGCGAGCGGGCCGGCGAGCAGGGCGCTGTGCGCGGCGAGCGCCTCGGGCAGTTCGGCGACGACCGCCGGGATGCCGGACAGTTCGGCCAGGGCGGCGGCGAAACGACGGCCGGCGGGTCCGGCCGAGACTCCCTCGGTCCACACCAGCGGCAGCGCGTCGGCGAGTTCGGCGGCGAGCGTCTTGGCGGGGTTGCTGTAGGTCGCGATGGCCGGGCCGCAGCGTTCGGCGACCTGGTCGAGGCGGTCGGCGACCTTCTCCAGGGCGTCCGGCGGGGCGGGGAGCAGGCCGATGCGGTCCAGGAGCGCCAGCAGCGGGGTGAGCAGCGCCCACAGCACGCCGGGGGCGGACGCGGCGAGCGGCTCGTCCTGCTCGTAGGGGGCCACGGCCAGCGGTACGAACAGGCCGTGGGCGCCTGCGACCGCCTCCGCGAGCGGGGTGCCGGCGGGGGCGACCGCGGCGACCGTGCAGCCGCGGCGGTAGGCCGACTGGGCGAGCAGGGCGAGACCCGGTTCGGTGCCGTCCGGGGTGGCGATCAGGAGCAGGTCCACGGAGCCGACCCAGCCGGGCAGTTCCCAGCGCAGGGCGCCCGCGGCCGGGGCGACGCCGGTGGGCGTCAGGCGGGTGACGGGGCTGCCGGGGCCGACGAGCGTGCCGAGGAGGTCGGCGACGGTGGTGGCGGCGGCGCCGGGGCCCGCGATGATCACGGCGCGGGGACGGCCGTCCGGTTTGAGGTCGTTGACGCCGGCCTCGGCGGCGTGCCGGGCGGCGGTGCGGACGCGGGCGCCTGCTTCGGCGGCGCCGCGGAGCAGACCGCGGTGATCGGCCTCCGAGAGTCCCTCGGGGGCGTCGAGCAGCGATTCGTCGAGCATGGCGGCAGCCTCCGATCGCCGGGGGGTTTACGCGGGACGGCGCGCTTCGTCGACGAGCAGGACGGGGATGCCGTCGCGGACGGGGTACGCCAGACCGCAGTCCTGGCCGGTGCAGATCAGCTCGTCGTCCTGCTCCTTGAGGGGAGCGTGGCAGGCGGGGCAGGCGAGGATCTCCAGGAGGCCGGCTTCGAGCGGCATGGGGTGTCCCTTCGGGGCCGGGGCGCGTGCGGTTGCCCGCCGCGTGCGTGTGCCGTACGGATGTGCCTGGTCAGCGTACCGCCGGTGGACGGGCGGTGGCGGCGTCGGGCGGCGGTGGACGGGCTTCGGTTTCCCGGAGGCTCCCGCACCGCCGCCCGCACGGACACCGCGCGGGCCCCGGGCGGACTCCGGGCGGGCTCCGGGCGGACACCGCGCTGGCTCCGGGCGGACACCGCGCTGGCTCCGGGCGGACTCCGGGCGGGGTCAGCCGCGGATGATGGCCAGTACCTCGTCCCTCATCTTCGCCATCGTCTCCTCGTCGCGTGCCTCCGCGTTCAGGCGCAGCAGCGGCTCGGTGTTGGACGGGCGGACGTTGAACCACCAGTCGGCCGAGGAGACGGTCAGGCCGTCGAGGTCGTCCAGCTCGACGTCGTCGGCGCCTTCGTAGGCGGCCCGCACCGCGGCCAGGCGGGCGGCCTGGTCGTCGACCGTGGAGTTGATCTCGCCGGAGTCGGCGTAACGGTCGTACTGGGCAACGAGGTCGGAGAGCGGCCCGTCCTGGCCGCCGAGGGCCGCGAGGACGTGCAGGGCGGCCAGCATGCCCGTGTCGGCGTTCCAGAAGTCCTTGAAGTAGTAGTGCGCGGAGTGCTCGCCGCCGAAGATCGCGCCCGTCCTCGCCATCTCGGCCTTGATGAAGGAGTGGCCGACGCGGGTGCGGATCGGGGTGCCGCCGTTCTCCCGCACCACCTCGGGGACCGACCAGGAGGTGATCAGGTTGTGGATGATGGCGCCGTTGCCGCCGTTCCTGGCGAGTTCCCGGGCGGCGACCAGGGCGGTGATCGCGGACGGCGACACCGGGTCGCCGTTCTGGTCGACGACGAAGCAGCGGTCGGCGTCGCCGTCGAAGGCGAGCCCGAGGTCGGCGGACTCCTCACGCACCCGCTTCTGCAGGTCCACGAGGTTGGCCGGGTCCAGGGGGTTGGCCTCGTGGTTGGGGAAGGTGCCGTCCAGTTCGAAGTACATCGGGACGACCGTGAGCGGCAGGCCCGCGAGGACCGTGGGCACGGTGTGCCCGCCCATGCCGTTGCCGGCGTCGACGACGACCTTCAGCGGGCGGATGGAGGTCAGGTCCACGAGGGAGCGCAGGTGGGCCGCGTAGTCCCGCAGCGTGTCGCGCCGGGTGACCGTTCCCGGCGTCGGGACGGGCTCGGGTGCGCCCGACCGCGTCCACTCCTCGACCAGTTCGCGGATCTGCGTCAGGCCCGTGTCCTGGCCGACGGGCGCGGCGCCCGCGCGGCACATCTTGATGCCGTTGTACCGGGCCGGGTTGTGCGAGGCCGTGAACATCGCGCCCGGCAGGCCCAGCGCGCCCGAGGCGTAGTACAGCTGGTCCGTCGAGCAGAGGCCGATCTCGGTCACGTCGGCGCCCTGCGCGGCCGCCCCGCGTGCGAAGGCGCCCGACAGGCCGGGCGAGGAGGGGCGCATGTCGTGTCCGGTGACGATCGCCTCGGCCCCGGTCACCTGGACGAAGGCCGCGCCGAAGAGTTCGGCGAGCGACTCGTCCCACTGGTCCGGGACCACTCCGCGTACGTCGTACGCCTTCACGATCTGCGTCAGATCAGCAGTCACGGCCGGGCCCTCCAGGAAGTGATGTCGGTCGCCCCAAAACTACCCGGACCGGCCGGCGGGATTTCGTGCGGTGGCGGAAGGGACCCGCAGTCGTAACGTCAGGTCAGGGCAGCGGCGTCGCGGCAGGGTTGAGCACGCTGAGGGCGTCACGCGGGGCGCGTCACGCCGGGCAGGTCACCCAGCGGAACGTTTCGCGAGACGTCGTGGCGGGGGCCGGTCAGTTGTCCGGCGAGCGCAGCACCCGCAGATGGCCGCGCCGGGCGACCTCCATCGGGTCCGCCCCGCGTGCCCCGCCGCCGGCTCCCGCAGCCCGCTCCTGGGGGCGGGCCGCCTCACGCACCGCGTTGGCGAGCGCCTCCAGGTCGTCGCCGCTCGGGCGGGCCGGTGCGGAGCCGTCGAGGAGCCGCACGACCTCCCAGCCACGGGGCGCGGTGAGGCGCTCGGAGTGCTCGGCGCACAGGTCGTAGCAGTGGGGTTCGGCGTAGGTCGCGAGCGGGCCGAGGACCGCGGTCGAGTCGGCGTAGACGTACGTCAGCGTCGCGACGGCGGGACGGCCGCAAGCGGTGCGCGAACAGCGACGTACAGGGCTCACGACGTTGGACGGTACCGCACTCTTGAGCGGGCCGCGACGACTCTCCATCAGGTCGCTCCCCCGTGTCGTGCTGTGAAACGCCCCACACCGACGTCCGGGCCGCCCCATTGACCTGCGCGGACGGCCGTCCGGCCGGTGCTCGGGGGCGTCACGTCGGATCGCCACTCGGGACAAACCCTGTCATTCGCCTTGAGGCCGACGGTCTCGGAGAGATACCGGAGAGATACGGAATCGAGCCCGACCTTGGCCGGAAGGGTCATCCTGCGACATGCCGTGCGAGGCGGCCGAACGCCGCGTGGGGCCGGGCGCGGGGTCCCGGCGGGGACTACCCTTCACCAGTGATGGACAACGCCGTACCGCCCCGTGCCGCCGGCCCCGGGCCCCGCCGTCGTGATCGCCACGGCCGGGGCATGCGCGGCCCGATCGCGCCGCCCCAGGTGCCGCTCGCCGCGAGCCGCGCCGACGCGTTCGCGGACCTGGTGCAGGACTCCGTGGAGCGTCTGGAACGGCGGTGGCCGCAGCTGGCCGACATCGACTTCCTCGTCCTGGAGGTGCCCCGCCTGGACGGGCCGGGGCAGTCCTACAGCGACGAGGCGGTCCCGCTCGGCGGCACGGTCCCCTCCCGGCAGGGGCGGCCGGCCCGGGTGATCGTCTACCGCCGGCCGGTCGAGATCCGTACGAAGGGCCGGGACGAACGGGCCGCGCTGGTGCACGAGGTCGTGGTCGAACAGGTCGCCGAGCTGCTCGGTCTGACGCCGGAGACGGTGGATCCGCGCTACGGCGAGGACTGAGGCTCTGCACCACAGCGAGGACTGAGGCCCCTCGCCACGGCGAGGGCTGGTCTCCTCCCGCCCTCCACCGCGGTTCCCTTCCCTTCCCTCTCGCCCGCCCGACAACCGCGGACCTACCGCTGCAGCACCGACAGGTCCTCCTCGGCCTCCGGCACCGCGACGGTGCCCCGGTCGTCGGGCAGGGTCTGCACGGTGAAGCCGGGCACTCCCTCCTCCGTCGCCGCCAGCGTGCGGGCCGCGTACACCGGGCCGCCGGACAGCGGCTCGACCGTCAGCGCGTACGTGCCCTTCAGTCCGTCGGGGACCGGGGCGTCGATGTCCTGCGTCGTACCGGCCTTGATCGTGAACGTCCGCGACACCGCCGTGCCGCCCTCGCTGCCCGCGGACGCGGTGACCTTCACGCGCGCGGTGCGGTCCGGCGCCGTGAGGGAGAGGGTCGAGCCCTTGCCGCTGTTGTCGGCGGCGGTCGCGCGCGTGCCGACCTGGCCGGCGGCCGGGATGAACGCCGTCTCCTGCTTGGCGCCCTTTCCGCGCACCACCCGCAGCGCCGCGACGACCGGCGCCGACTGCCCGGTGGGCGTCAGCACCAGCGAGCCGGCCTCGCCGCGGGTGACGTCGCCGAGGTCGACGGCGGTCGTCATGCCCGCCTTCACGTGCAGCGTCTCGTTCCCGGCGGGCGTGATCAGCCCGGACGGGGAGGCGAGCCGTACCTTCAGGTCGGCGTCCGCGTCGCCCGGCGCGAAGGCGATCAGGCGCACGGCCGTGGCGTCCTTCGGGATGCCGGGCAGGACCAGGCTGCCCGCCGGGTCCGTGGCCGCGGCCAGCCAGTCGCCGCCGAGCGTGTCGTCCAGGGCCTGCACGGCGGCGCCGACGCGTCCGCTGCGCACGTTGACGTGCAGGGTGAGGTTGGTCTGCTTCTCGTCGATGAGGGTGGACAGCAGGATCGGCTCGCTGGAGTGCGGCTGGACCGTGATGCCCTCGCCCACGGCCGACTTCAGGGCGCCGTCCTTGCCGTAGAGCTCGAGGTCGACGACGGCGGCGGAGTCGTCGGGGTTGGTCAGGTGCACGTAGTCGGTGCGGGCGGCGTCCGTGCTCGCGCCCGGGAACCAGAACTCCGTGTCCGGAGCTGTGCAGTTGAGGCCCTGCAGGCCGCGGCCGGCGCCCGCGGCGACCTCCGTGGTCTGCTGCACGGTCCAGCCGGGCGCGAACTTGCCCTCGGCGGTGCCCAGCAGCGCCGGCGCGTCGCCGCCCGAGGTGTCCCCGGTGGCCGGCGTGCCCGGCTTCTCGGGGGCGAGGACCGGCTTGCCGGCCTTCTTCTTGCCGCTGCCGGCACCCTTGCCGCTGTCGCTCTTGCCGCCCGTGCCGCCCGTCCCGTCGGCCGACTGCTCGGCGGCGGACTCCAGTTCGGCCTTGCCGGTGCTGCCGGTGCCCTTGGTGACGGGCGTGAACGACGTGTACGTCGTGTCGGCGAGGTCGGAGGAGCTGGGCGCCGGGCAGAGCAGGCTGGTGCGCTCCACGGGCAGCTCGGCGGCCGCCTTGGCGGTGTCCGTGCCCGTCGTGCCGGAGGCCCCGGGCGCGGTCAGCGAGGCGAACCCGGTGACGGCGGCCAGCGCGGCCGCGCCGGCGATCAGGGACAGGGTGGTGCGGTTCACTGCTGACTCCCGTCGGGGCGCTCAGGGGCGTGCGGGTGCTGCTGCGCCGGGTCGTAGGCGGGGTCGTAGCCCTGCGGGTACGACGACGGGTCGTACGCCGGGTCGTACGCCGGCTGCCCCGCGTACGGGTCGGGTGCCGCGTCGCCGTACCCGTACTGGTCGAGCTGCTCGTACTGGCCGCCCTCGTACGGGTCGGCGGGGTACGCCTGATCCGCCGGGTACGCCTGATCCGCCGGGTAGGTCTGGTCGGCCGGGTAGGTCTGGTCGGCCGCATACGTCTGGTCGTACGTGCCCGCCGGGTACTGCTGGGCGCCCTGGTACTGCTCGCCGCCGTACTCGCCGTATCCGGCGCCCGCGTAGGCGGCCTCGTCCCAGTCTCCGTAGGACTGCTGCTGCGGGACCGGCACGGGGGCCTCCTCCGCCGCCGGGAACTCCGGCTCCTGTTCGCCGCCCGTCTCCTCGGCCTCGGCATCGGCTTCGGCCTGGGCGCGCAGGCGGCGGGCGCGGCGGCCCTCGCCCTCGACGGCCTGGGCGGGGACGGCGGCCTCCTCCTCGGGGAGGTCGTCGTCGACGTCGCGGCGCCGGCCGGGCAGGGCGAGGACGACGAGGACGACGGCGAGCGAGCCCTGCGCCCACAGCCAGGCGGTGTGGCCGATCGGGGCGTCGAAGGTGACGTCCAGCCTGCCGCCGGAGGCGGGGAGTTCGAAGCCCTGGGCCCAGCCGTCGACCGTGGTGCGGGTGAGCGGCCTGCCGTCCAGGGTGGCCGTCCAGCCCTCGGCGGCGGTGTCGGCGAGGCGCAGGACGCGCCCGTCGGAACCGGCCGGGACCGTGGTGTGGATCTCGACGGGCCCGGCGGCGACGGGCTGCGGGGTGCCGGAGCCGGAGGCGCTGACGATGGTGGCGCGCGCGACCTCCTGGTCGACCCGCCACAGGGCGCCGCCGTCCTGCTGGCTCAGGCGGGAGAGGCCGGGCGTGGCGTCCAGGACCCGGGTGACCTCGCGGGGCGCGCCCTTGTGGACCAGGACGTAGCGGACCGCGAACTTGCCGAGCTGGTCGGCCTGGTCGGCGCCGGAGCCGGCGACGAGGTTGGCGACGACCTTGTCGAGCCTGCCGTTGCCGCCGCCGGCCGCGGCGAGTTCGGCGTCGCCGAGGCGGGCGCCGGAGCCGCGGACGAGGGTGTAGGCGACGTGGGCCGTGGAGTCGCTGTCCAGCACGAGCGTGCGGGGCTGGTCGCGGGTGCCGCTCTCCTCGGCGACGAACGCCGGCACCTGTACCGGGTCGCGCCGTTCAAGCGGGTCGCCGGCACCGCGGATCATCCAGCCGGCGGCGGCCACCAGCGGGCCCACGGCGCAGGCGAGCGCGATCAGCGCGGCCACCGGCTGGCGCCAGCCGAAGCTCTGCTCGGCCACCCGGGCGCGTGCCCCGTCGGCGCCCAGCAGGGCGGCGGACAGCAGGGCGAGGCCGTAGACCAGGGTGGCGGGGCCGGCCCAGGCCGAGCCGTTGGACAGCGCGGCGAAGACGAGGCCCACCAGGGCGACCGCCCAGGCCGTCCAGATGCCGAACTGCCGCTCGGAGCGCAGCAGCGCGGCCAGCGCGGCCGCCACGATCCCGATCAGCGTCAGCCCGCCTACCGTGCCCGGGCCGCCGGGGCTCGTGCCCAGCAGGTCGAGCGCGGAGGCGGCCGAGGCGCCGTAGGTGAGGCCGGCCTCCTTGAAGAAGCCGAACGGCAGCAGGGACAGCGACCAGGGCGCGAGCACCAGCAGGGGGGTGCCGAGCTGGGCCAGGAAGCGCAGGGCGTTGGCGGTGATGTCGGCGCGGCGCACGGCCAGCAGGGCGATGCCGAGGACCAGCGCGACGGGCCACACGATCGGCGTGAACGCGGTGGTGATCGTCAGCAGCAGCGCGTACGCCCAGGTGGCACGCCAACTGCCGCGTGCGCCGGAGGTGTTGGCCAGGCCGGCCGCGGCGACGCCCGCACGGGCGAGGAGCGGCAGCAGCACGGCCAGCACGGCGGTGCCGATGTGGCCGCCGGCGAGCGCGCCGGTGGCGGCGGGCAGGAAGGCGTAGAAGACGGCCGCCCAGGCGCGCAGCAGGCGCGACTCGACGAGCGGGCGGGAGGCGAAGTACGCGGTGCAGCCGGCCAGCGGTACCGAGCCGACGAGCAGGACGGTGACCGCGAGCCCGGTCGAGCCGAACAGCGCGGAGGCGAGCAGCGCGACGATCGCGAGGTAGGGCGGCGCGGACGGGGTGCCGCCGGCGCCCACCGGGTGCCAGGCGTCGAGGTAGCGCGACCACAGTTCGCCGGCGTCGGCCGGGGCGGGCAGCAGGGCGCCGCCGGAGAGCGCGCCGCCGCCGAGGAGAGCGCGGCAGGCGGCCAGGGAGACGAGCAGCAGCACCACGAAGAGCATCGGGCCGGGCTTGCGGGCGATGCGCTTGAGCCGGGCGAACTGCTCGATCTCCAGGAAGTCGGCGTCGTCGCCGCCGGGGCCGGACTCGATGCCGCCGCCGTGGCGCCCCGCGCCGGAGGTGGCCTCGGGGTCGGAGCGGCCGACGAGGTCGCCCGCGACCTGTTCGACGGTGGCGCGCACGGTGGCGCCGGGCGGCGGGAACAGCGCCCGCAGTTCGCCCTTGTCGATCTGCGGGGCGCCGCGTCTGCGCCGTCCGGCGATGATCCGCTCGGGCCGCAGCAGGGTGCCCAGCAGGCCGCGGATCTCGTCGAGGGCCTGTCCGGGGACCTTGCCGACGAGGTAGGCGACGGTGCGTACGAGCGTGCCGAGCACCAGGCGCAGCAGCACCCACGGCAGCACGGCGGTCCGCGCGTTGACGAGGAGGGTGTAGACGGCGCCCGCCTTGTCGACCTTGTGCGGGGAGGCGGCGGTGCGGCCCACGCAGTCGACGGTGCGGCGCTCGCGGGAGGCGGCCTCGGCGTGCCGTACGACGGCGTCGGGGGCGACGAGGACGCGGTGGCCGGCGGCGGTGGCGCGCCAGCACAGGTCGACGTCGTCGCGCATCAGGGGCAGCCGCTTGTCGAAGCCGCCGAGCCGTTCGAAGACGTCGCGGCGCACCAGCATGCCGGCGGTGGACACCGACAGCACGGCGCGCACGTGGTCGTGCTGGCCCTGGTCCTGTTCGCGGCGGTCCAGGCCGGTCCAGCGGCGGCCGGAGTTGGCGATGGTGACGCCGACCTCCAGCAGTTGCCGTTTGTCGTACCAGCCGCGCAGTTTGGGGCCGACGACGGCCACGTCGTCGCGGCCGAGCTCCAGTTCGTTGTCCACGACGCGCAGCAGCTGGGCCAGGGCGTCGGGTTCGGGGGCGCAGTCGTCGTGCAGCAGCCACAGCCACTGGACCGGTTCGCCGTACGGCAGTTCCGGCATGTCGTAGGCGTCGTCGCGCCAGGTGCGCGTGACGGGGTCCCAGCCGCTGGGCCGTTTCAGGTACGGCAGCTCGTCCGTGGTGAGGACGGGCGCGGTGCGGCTCGCCTCCTCGACGGCCTGGCCGAAGCCGGTGCGCCGGGCGAGGTGGAGCACGCGGTCGGCGCCGAGGGCGTCGGTGAGCAGCTGGGCGGAGTCGTCGGCGCTGCCGGTGTCGGCGCCCATGACGCACTGGACGGGGCGCTCCTGGCCGAGCAGCCCGGCGAGCGCGTCGGGGAGCCAGCGGGCACCGTCGTGGGAGACGAGCACCGCGGTCACCACATGACGCGGGAACTCAGGTGTGGCAGCGTGGTCGTGGGCTGCCGTGTGGCTGTGCACGGACATCGAGGTACGGGCCCCGGTTCGATGGACTGCGGTGGACGCCTGCGGCCCGTGGGGGCGGTGAGGCGTCTCGGACGAGCGACCACACTATCGGCTGTGCATGGAAGCGGCCCGCCGTCTGTGGACAACCTGGGCGACGGGCCGTTCGGTTCGGGTGCGGGCGGGTGCGCCCGGGTCAGACGGCGGCCTTCTTCAGCCTGCGGCGCTCCCGCTCCGACAGGCCGCCCCAGATGCCGAACCGCTCGTCGTTGGCGAGGGCGTACTCGAGGCACTCGGAACGGACCTCGCAGGCGAGGCAGACCTTCTTGGCCTCACGGGTGGAGCCGCCCTTCTCGGGGAAGAACGACTCGGGGTCGGTCTGGGCGCACAGCGCGCGCTCCTGCCAGCCGAGTTCCTCGTCCGCGTCGTCGACCAGCAGTTGCTGCACCAGCTCGGTCATGTGCGCCCCTCTGTCTTTCGCGTCCCCGTGATGTAGCCGTAACCGATTCCGGCTGAACGACACGAGTGAAATTACAAGTGTGCTGCTCCGGGCGAGTCAAGCCGAGATCTGCTATTGGGCCCCTTATTCACTCTGCGGAACCAAGGCCATGCGGAAAGTGTTCAAATAGGCATAAACCTTGACATGCAGGCGGGGCCCGACGGGCCCCCGACCCCGCACACGGGCCTGTACGAGGAAGGACGCCCAGAGCTTCGATCTCGTTCCACGCGCGCCGCGAAGCAAACCGGATCACGTTCGGATCACAGGATCACAACGAGGCCCGGGCACCCGGCTGTGCCCATGTGCCCTGACGGCATCCGGACAAACCTTTCACCTCGCGCATGAACCGGATGAGGTGAAACAGGTCCCACATACCGGGCGTCAGGTTGACAGCGGAGGTGTGAACCGATGTGCTTGTGGGCATGCTCGCGAATCCGGCACTCACCTCGACCCGCACCGCCGGGTCCCACGGTGCTGCCCGCGCTCGCTGTAGCTGTCGCTGTTCCGGCTGTTGAGCCACACCCGCTCCGGCTGTCGGCCGTGTCGTCCGCGACCCGGCTCCCGTTCCCTCTGGCATTCCGGCCCTTTGGCCTTCCTTCACTGAGGAACCACCGCACTCCTATGAACAGCGACAGCGACCTCCAGATCGCCGGCGACATCCTCGAAGTCCCCCACCTGCTGCAGCCCCCGCGCGAGCACCCGGCCACCGTCGCCGACTTCGTCGGCCTGGCCCGCTCCATCGCCGCCGACCGCTCCCAGTGGGAGCACCTCGTCCGGTACGACGCCACCACGCGCTGGTACCACCGGCTGCGCACCGGACCGGGCTACGAGGTGTGGCTGCTGTCCTGGGTGCCGGGGCAGGGCAGCGGGCTGCACGACCACGGCCGTTCCTCCGGCGTGCTGACGCTGCTGGAGGGCACGCTGACCGAACGGACCGAGCGCGGCACGCGCGCGCTGCGGGCGGGGGCCCAGCGCGTGTTCGCCCCGGGCTACGTGCACGAGGTCGTCAACGACGCCCTGGAGCCGGCGGTCAGCCTGCACGTGTACTACCCCGGACTGACGGAGATGCCCATGCACACCTCCGCGGCCTGCGAGACGCGTCCGGTGACCGCCTGACCCGTGGCCGCGCCCGCCCGCGGGGCCGGCCGGCCCGCCACCGGTCCCGTCACCGGTCCCACCACCCGGCAACGAGTCGGCCCGGCGGCTGACACACTGTTTTCATGCGCATTGTGGTTCTGGCAGGCGGCATCGGCGGTGCCCGGTTCCTGCGCGGCCTGAAGAAGGCCGCACCGGACGCGGACATCACCGTCATCGGCAACACCGGGGACGACATCCACCTCTTCGGGCTGAAGGTCTGCCCGGACCTCGACACGGTGATGTACACGCTCGGCGGCGGCATCAACGAGGAGCAGGGGTGGGGGCGGGCCGACGAGACCTTCCACCTCAAGGAGGACCTCGCGGCGTACGGCGTGGGGCCGGAGTGGTTCGGGCTCGGCGACCGGGACTTCGCCACGCACATCGTGCGGACGCAGATGCTCGGCGCCGGATATCCGCTGAGCGCGGTGACCGAGGCGCTGTGCGACCGGTGGCAGCCGGGTGTGCGGCTGATCCCGATGACCGACGACCGCGTCGAGACGCACGTCGCCGTGGAGATCGACGGCGAGCGCAAGGCGATCCACTTCCAGGAGTACTGGGTGCGCCTGCGGGCCTCGGTCCCGGCGGAGGCGGTCGTCCCGGTCGGCGCCGAGCAGGCCAAGCCCGCGCCGGGCGTCCTGGAGGCGATCGCGGAGGCGGACGTCGTGCTGTTCCCGCCGTCGAACCCGGTCGTCTCGATCGGCACGATCCTCGCCGTGCCCGGCATCCGCGAGGCGATCGCCGACGCGGGGGTGCCGGTGGTCGGCCTCTCCCCCATCGTCGGGGACGCGCCCGTGCGCGGCATGGCCGACAAGGTCCTCGCCGCGGTGGGCGTGGAGTCCACGGCCGCCGCGGTGGCCGAGCACTACGGCTCCGGAATGCTGGACGGCTGGCTCGTCGACACCGTGGACGCCGGGGCGGTGGACCGCGTGGAGGCGGCCGGCATCCGGTGCCGGGCGGTGCCGCTGATGATGACCGACCTCGACGCGAGCGCGCGGATGGCCCGCGAGGCGCTCGCCCTGGCGGAGGAGGTGCGGGGGGCGTGAGCGGAGCACCCGCCGACGGTTACCGGGTCTGGGCGGTGCCCGGACTGCCCGAGGTCGCCCCCGGCGACGACCTGGCCAAGCTGATCGCCGCCGCCGAGCCCGGGCTGGCCGACGGCGACGTGCTGCTCGTCACCTCGAAGATCGTGTCCAAGGCGGAGGGCCGCGTGGTCGAGGCGGCCGACCGGGAGGCCGCCATCGACGCCGAGACGGTCCGGGTGGTGGCGCGGCGCGGGCCGCTGCGCATCGTGGAGAACCGGCAGGGCCTGGTCATGGCCGCCGCCGGTGTCGACGCCTCCAACACCCCCGCCGGGACGGTGCTGCTGCTGCCCGAGGACCCGGACGCCTCCGCGCGCGCGATCCGCGCGGGGCTGCGCGCCGCCCTCGGCGTCGACGTCGGCGTCCTGGTCACCGACACCTTCGGGCGGCCCTGGCGCGCGGGGCTGACGGACGTCGCCATCGGCGCCGCCGGCGTGCGCGTGCTGGACGACCTGCGCGGCGGCACGGACGCCCACGGCAATCCGCTCAGCGCCACCGTCGTCGCCACGGCCGACGAACTGGCCGCCGCGGGCGACCTGGTCAAGGGCAAGGCCGCCGGGCGGCCCGTCGCCGTCGTGCGCGGGCTGGCACACCTGGTCGGCGGCGACACCGGGGCCTCCGGAGACAACGGGGAGCACGGAGAGGGGGCGCGGGCCATGGTGCGCGACGCGCGCGACGACATGTTCCGGCTGGGCACCTCCGAGGCGGTACGGCTGGCGGTCACCCAGCGCCGTACCGTGCGGGCCTTCACCGACGAGCCGGTCGACCCCGGTGCCGTGCGCCGGGCGGTGGCCGCGGCGGTGACCGCGCCGGCGCCGCACCACACCACGCCGTGGCGGTTCGTGCTGCTGGAGTCCGAGGAGTCGCGGACGCGACTGCTGGACGCGATGCGCGACGCCTGGATCGCCGACCTGCGGCGCGACGGCAAGACCGAGGAGTCCATCGCCAAGCGGGTCCGCCGCGGGGACGTGCTGCGCAACGCGCCGTACCTGGTGGTGCCGTGCCTGGTGGCGGACGGGGCGCACAGCTACGGCGACGCCCGGCGGGACGGCGCCGAGCGGGAGATGTTCGTCGTCGCCGCCGGCGCGGGCGTGCAGAACCTCCTGGTCGCGCTGGCCGGGGAGCGGCTGGGGTCGGCGTGGGTGTCGTCGACGATGTTCTGCCGGGACGTCGTGCGCGAGGTGCTGGACCTGCCCGGGGACTGGGACCCGATGGGGGCGGTGGCGGTCGGGCATCCGGCCGAGGAGCCGCGGCCCCGGCCGGAGCGGGACGCGGAGGCGTTCATCGAGGTGCGGTGACGCCTTCGGCGAGAAGCGGTACGGGCCGCCGGGGCGTCTGCGAGGTGCGGTGCGGCGTTCGGCGAGATGCCGTGCGGGCTGTCCGGGTGCGTCCACGGGGTGCGGTGCGGGTCGCCGGGTGCGTCTACCCTCGTAGGGCCCCTCCGACATCCCGGGACTTCATTCGTGGCAGGACGTTTCGCTCCCCGGCCTCCCCGGCCCACGCGTACGACGGTGCGCGGCGGGCATGTCGCCGTGCCCGCGCCCGCCGGGGCGCCGCGCCCCGCCGCCGCTGCGGGGCGGGTACGGACGGTGGTGCCGGACGGGCCGCTGGACCTCGGCCTGGTGCTGGGGCCGCTGCGGCGCGGGCCGGCCGATCCGACGTTCCGGGCGATGCCCGACGGGTCCGTGTGGCGGGCCAGTCAGACCCCGGCCGGGCCGGGGACGCTGCGGGTGACCGCGCACGCCGGCGAGGTGCGCGGGGAGGCGTGGGGGCCGGGGGCCGAGTGGCTGCTGGAGCAGTTGCCGCAGCTGCTCGGGGCCGCGGACGACCCGGACGCCTTCGCGCCCCGGCACCGCGTGGTGGCCCTGGCGCGGCACCGGCGGCCGGGGCTGCGGCTGACGCGGACCGGGCTGGTGCTGGAGTCGCTGATCCCGTCGGTCCTGGAGCAGAAGGTCACCACCGACGAGGCGTACCGGGCCTGGCGGCTGCTGGTGCGCAAGTACGGCGAGCCGGCGCCGGGGCCCGCGGCGGGCGGCCGGCTGTGGGTGATGCCGGCGCCGCGGACGTGGGCGCTGATCCCGTCCTGGGAGTGGCACCGCGCCGGGGTCGACAACAAGCGGGCGTCGACGATCCTGCGGGCCGTGCGGGTCGCCGCGCGGCTGGAGGAGGCGGCCGGGATGGCGCCGGAGGCCGCGCGGGCCCGGCTGGAGGCCGTACCGGGGATCGGGCCGTGGACGTCGGCGGAGACGGTGCAGCGCAGCCATGGGGCGCCGGACGCGGTGACCGTGGGGGACCTGCACCTGCCGGGGATCGTGGGGTGGGCGCTGGCCGGGAACCGGGACGCGGACGACTCGGTGATGCTGGAGCTGCTCGAGCCGTACGCGGGGCAGCGGCACCGGGCGGCCCGGCTGATCCTGCTGAGCGGGCGGACACCGCCGAGGCGGGCGCCGCGGATGCCGCGGGGGGACATCGGGAGGCTGTGACACGGGCTACGCCGGCGTCACAGCCTCCCAGGGCGGGGGCCGCGCCCGCGTCACAGCCTCGGGGCGGGGGCCGCACCCCCGCATCGGCCTGAACGGCCTCGTCCTCGAACGCCGGACGGGCTGATGCGCCCGTCCGGGTTCACCGGTCCGAGGAGAAGCGCAGCGCCCCCGCCGGGATCCGCGCGTCGCACCACACCCGCACGCCGTCGCGCAGTTCGTTGTCGGCGCCGACGACCGCGCCGTCGCCGATGACCGTGCCGGTGAGCACGGAGCGCTCGCCGACGCGGGCGCGGGTGCCGATGAGCGAGTCGGTGACGACGGCGCCGGGCTCGATCACGGCGCCGGGCAGGATCGTCGAGCCGAAGACGCGGGCGCCCTCCGCCACGAACGCGCCCTCGCCCACCACCGTGCCGCCCGTCAGCTTCGCGTCGGGGGCGACCCTGGCCGTCGGCAGGATCAGGCGGTCCCCGCAGCGGCCGGGGACCGCGGGCGACGGGGCGCGGCCGAGGACCAGGTCCGCCGAACCGCGCACGAAGGCGGCCGGCGTGCCCAGGTCCAGCCAGTACGTGGAGTCGACCATGCCCTGCAGGTGCGCCCCGGCCGACAGCAGGTCGGGGAACGTCTCGCGCTCCACCGAGACCGGGCGGCCGGACGGGATGGTGTCGATGACCGAGCGGCGGAAGACGTACGCCCCCGCGTTGATCTGGTCGGTGACGATCTCCTCGGGGGTCTGCGGCTTCTCCAGGAACGCCAGGACGCGGCCGGTGCCGTCGGTGGGGACCAGGCCGTAGGCGCGTGGGTCGGTGACCTTCGTCAGGTGCAGGGAGACGTCCGCGCCGGTCGTCTCGTGGGCGGCGACCAGCCTGCGGATGTCGAGGCCGGTGAGGATGTCGCCGTTGAAGACCAGGACCGGGTCGTCGGGGCCGGAGTGGAGGCGGGAGGCGACGTTGCGGATGGCTCCGCCCGTGCCGAGGGGCTCCTCCTCGGTCACGTACTCGAGGTGGAGGCCGAGAGACGAGCCGTCGCCGAAGTACGGCTCGAAGACCTCGGCCAGGTAGGAGGTGGCCAGGACGATGTGCTCGACGCCGGCGGCTCTCGCTCTCGCCAGCTGGTGTGTGAGGAAGGGGACCCCGGCCGCCCGGACCATGGGCTTCGGCGTGTGCACGGTGAGCGGCCGCAGCCGCGTGCCCTTGCCGCCGACCAGGAGGATCGCTTCTGTCACCTGTCGTCTCTGCTTCCTGCCGGGACCGGCCGAACTGTCCTTCGGCCGGCCAGTGTGTGCAGACCGTCGTGCGACGCCTTCGACGGCCGTACGGCCTGCCGCGGTTCCGGCACCCGCCCGGACCCGCTCGGCTAACGCCCCTGGTAGCGCGCCGCGGTCGAGCGGGCCGTGCCGAGCTTGCGGTAGAGCTGCCGGCCCGGACACTCCGTCAGGAAGCCGTCACGGTGGCCGGAGATCACATTCAGTCGTACGTTCCTTCCTTTGCGGTAGAGATTGCCACCGGCGGACTTCAGGTATGTCTTGCCGCGCGGATTGCCGCCCCACAGGCCGAGCTTCCACGCCGTCAGCCGGGCGATGGCCCGCAGCGCGGCCGCGGGCGGCTTGTGCGAGCCGAAGGTACCGAGGACGGCGATCCCCATGCTGTTGCTGTTGAAGCCGAGGGTGTGGGCGCCCATGACCGGCTTCGCGACCCCTCCGGCACGGCCCTCGTAGATGTTTCCGCACTTGTCGACGAGGAAGTTGTAGCCGATGTCCCGCCAGCCCATGCTGCGGACGTGGTAGCGGTAGATGCCGCGGATGACGGAGGCCGCCTGGGAGCAGCTGTACCCGTTGCCGGTCGCCGTGTGGTGCACGAAGGCGGCCTTCACCTTCTTCGTGAAGACGAACCCCCCTTCGCGCAGCCCCTCGTCCGCGCCCCAGCCGCGCCGGGTGACGATCCTCGGGCGCGGCCCGATGTACGGCTTCGCCCGCTGAGTCGACGTCAGCCCGCCCGCGCGCAGCGCCGACATCTCCCGCACGGTGGCGGCCCTGTCCAGCGCGGGGATCTCGGTGGCGCCGAGCGGGGCGAGTCCGGCGTTGGCGGCGGAGGCGGCGACGGCCGGTCCGGTGAGCGGGCGGGCAGCCGCCGGGGCGCCGCGGTGCACGGCCGGGGCGGCCCCGCGCGCGGGGGACGCGTCGCCCGGGTCGACGAGGTCCAGGCGCAGGCCCGAGGGCAGCGGGGAGGCGCCCGGCTCGGCGTGGGAGCCACGGCCGGTCTCTCCGGCGCGCGGCGCGCCCTCCGCCCGGACGCGCACCTCCACGCCGTCCGAGTCGCCCACCCACAGCGGCGCGGTGGAGCCGCGGACGCGGCCGGAGGCGCGCTCGGCGGTGCCGGGGTCGGCCGCGTCGTCGCTGTGCGTCTGCAGGGCCTGCCAGCCGGACCAGGCGCCGGTGCCGGCGGCGCGGGTGCGGACCTGGACCCGGCCGTGCAGGTCGGTGTCCGGGTCGTCCCAGACGACGCCGACCAGCGAGAAGTGCCGTACGTGGCGGCGGCCGAGCCCCTGCTCGGCGGCGGGGGCGGAGGTGGCCGAGCCGCGGCCGCGGGCCAGGGGGAACAGGCGCAGGGACTGGGTGCTGCCTGGCAGGTCGGAGGTCTCGGAGGCGCCGGACCGGGCGGTGGTCTCGGAGGCGCCGGACCGGGCGGCGGGCTCGGAGGCGGCGGACCGGGCGGCGGCCGGCACGGGCGCCGCACCGCCCGGTGCCGGCCCGCCCGGCGCGGCGGCCGCGGGCGGGGTGAGCGGGAGGGCGAGGGCGGCCGCGCAGGTGACGCCGATGGAGGAAACAAGGAATCCACGCATGCTCCGGATATTGAACAGATCAACCAGTACCTGTCCATTTGGGATTTGACGGGCCGTCGGCTGCCGTTCCCCCGAACCGGTGGCCCCGCCGCCCGGTGCCGGGCCCGGCGCACGCGTACGCTTGCCCGGGTGAACGCCAGCGACCGCACCCCCGCCGACCTGCTGTCTTCCGCGCTCGCCGCGGATCCCGGACGCCCCCTGGTGACGTTCTACGACGACGCCACGGGAGAACGGGTCGAACTGTCCGTGGCCACCTTCGCCAATTGGGTGGCCAAGACCGCCAACCTCCTCCAGGGCGACCTCGCCGCCGCGCCCGGCGACCGGGTCGCGCTGCTGCTGCCCGCGCACTGGCAGACCGCGGTGTGGCTGCTGGCGTGCGCCTCGGTGGGCGTGGTCGCGGACGTGGCCGGGGACCCGGCGGCGGCCGACGTCGTGGTGAGCGGGCCGGACACGCTGGAACGGGCGCGGGCGTGCGGCGGGGAGCGCGTCGCGCTGGCGCTGCGGCCGCTGGGCGGGCGGTTCCCGCAGCCGCCGGCCGGGTTCGCCGACTACGCCGTCGAGGCGCCGGGGCAGGGCGACCGGTTCGCGCCGTTCGTCCCGGTCGACCCCGAGGAGCCCGCGCTGATCGTGGCCGGGCGGGAGTTCAGCGCGGCCGAGGTGGTCGAGCGGGCGGCGGCGGAGGCACCGGGGCTGGGGCTGACCGGGCCCGGCTCGCGGCTGCTGTCCGGGCTGCCGTACGACACCTGGGAGGGGCTGAACGCGGGGCTGTACGCGCCGCTCGCGACCGGGGGGTCGGTGGTGCTGTGCCGGAACTTGGAGCGACTGGAGGAAGAGGCGCTGGCGAAGCGGGTGGAGAGCGAGCGGGTGACGGTCGTACGCCGCTGACCGGGGCCACCGGGCGGGTGCGGCCCACCCGTCCGGGGCAGCACCGGCCGCCGTCGGGACCCTCTCCGGGGCATGGTCGTGGGACCAGCACGCTCGCACGCCCCCAGGCGGACCCGGCGTGACCGGCACCGCGCGCACCCCGCGTCCCGGCGGCGGTTCTGCACGACATCTCCCCACAGCAGATGCGGTTCCTGGCCGCCGCGGACGCCGTGCGTCCATGACGCCGACCGCGACCGGCTCGTGGAACCCGAGGCGGAGAAACCGTTCGAACGGCTGCGCGGGGACGCGCCGGTGACGGTCGGCAAGGAAATTACCCAGCATTCCGCCACAAAAATTCCCAATTCGACCGCCCGTTCCTCCGCGACCCCACCGGCCGATTCGGGCCCGGACACGCATGCCCCCTCGCACGATTACCCCGAGGACGGCGCTTCTCCCCACCCGCGTTCCGCGGGAACACAGCCGTCGAGCAGACCTGCGAGTAAAGCGAACGCCAAGTCAGCGAACAGCCGTGTCAAGAAAGTCCACAGAAATGGGCGGATTGCCCAGTTGTAGGGACGTGGAATTTGTCACCGTCGTCGCTCCATGCCGAGCCGGGCGGATAGTGTGAGCGATCCGGTGCATCATCCGGCCACGAGGACACCCCCGGGGCCTGGCACTAGTGACCGAGACCCGAGCGTCTTTGAGGGGGAAGGCGCCGCGTGGCCCTGACGGAGGATTCGGACAACCGTGGACGCGCAAGGCCGTGGGCGGGCGGACAACATTGACCCCGCAGACCAGTGGGTACTCAATCCGAACACCGGCGAATACGAATTGCGACTGACCCCTTCCGGAGCGCAATCGGTTCCCGGTCCCCGCAGATCGGCTCCCGCCGACGCGGGCGGTCGTGGCACGCGCGGCCGGGGCGCCGACGGCCGGGGCACCGACGGCCGGGGCGCCGACGGCCGGGGCGCCGAGGGCCGTACGGCGGCCCCCGAGCGCGCCCCCGGACGGGACGTCCCCGCCCCGCGCAGACGGCGGAGCGAGCCCGAGGAGCCGCTGCCGGGCCGGCGCGGCCGCCGCCCGGCGAAGAAGAAGAACAAGGCCAAGCGGGTGGTGCTGTGGACCGGCGGCACCATGGCCTTCGTGCTGGTCGCCGCGGCGGGCGGCGCCTACCTGTACATCAAGCACCTCAACGACAACATCACGTCCGTCTCCGACGACGGCGCGAGCACCGGTGGCTTCAGCAAGGGCAAGGCGATCAACATCCTGCTGATCGGCACCGACAAACGCACCGGCAAGGGCAACGACAAGTACGGCGACAAGGACAGCGTCGGCCACGCCGACACCACGATCCTGCTGCACGTCTCCAAGGACCGCTCGAACGCGACGGCGCTGAGCATCCCCCGCGACCTGATCACCGACATCCCGGACTGCCCGACCAAGCTGGCCGACGGCACCGAGAAGGTCATCGCGGGCACGACGGGCGTCCGCTTCAACACCAGCCTCGGCCAGGACGAGCGCACGCCGAGCTGCGTCGCGCGGACCGTCACCGAGCTGACCGGCATCAAGCCGGACAACTTCATGGTCGCCGACTTCAACGCGGTCAAGACGCTGACCACCGCGGTGGGCGGGGTGGACGTCTGCCTCGGCAAGGACATCAACGACCCCGACTCGCACCTGAACCTGAAGAAGGGCATACGGCACATCCAGGGCGAGACCGCGCTCGCCTTCGTGCGCACCCGGCACGCGGTCGGCACCGGCGGCGACCTGAGCCGGATCACGCTGCAGCAGCAGTTCCTCAGCGCGCTGATGCGGAAGCTGAAGTCGAACGACACGCTCACCAGCCCGACGAAGATGATGAAGGTCGCCGAGGCGGGCACCAAGGCGCTGACCGTCGACTCCAACCTCGACAGCATCGGCAAGCTGAAGGACCTCGGCCTGGAACTGGGCAAGCTCAACCCGAAGAACCTGACGTTCACCACCGTGCCGGTGGACGACAACCCGGCCGAGACGGTGAAGGTGACCGTCGTGCCGAGGCCGGGCGCGGCGCAGCAGGTGTTCGACGCGATCAAGAACGACGTCTCCTTCACCGCGGTCAAGGCCAAGAAGAAGAAGGAGGCCGCCGCCGTCGCCGCCCGCCTCAAGGGCACCAAGTCCGCCGCCTCCGAGGTGCGGGTGCGGATCCTCAACGGCGGTGCCGAGTCCGGCAGCGCGCAGGCCGAGCTCAGCTACCTGCAGAACGACGCGGGCGTGCTGAAGTCCGAGAACGCGGGCAACGCGGGCAGCGAACAGGCGAAGACCACCCTCGAGTACGCCCCCGACCAGGCCGACCAGGCACGGCGGCTGGCCGCGATCCTCGGCCTGTCCGGCGCGCAGATGAAGCCGGGCAAGAGCGTGACCAACGACCAGGGGCTGCCGGCGATGACGCTGACCCTGGGCAAGGACTTCCCGGGGGCGGGGAAGTCGTACTCCGCGCCGGCCAAGGCGCCGGACGTCGACAACAAGACGACGGCCGACAAGGTTGAGTGCGCCAAGTGACGTGACGCGCCTGTCGTGCGTCTAACAGGACGTACGACAGGCCCGTTCGACGGGGTGCGGCTGGGGAAGGCGGGGGAATGGCGCAGAGCGGTGTGCGTGGGGAGGGAACGCGAGGGGGCGTTCCGCGGGCTTCGGACGGCCGGGGGGACACCCGGGAGGGGAGCACGCGGGAGGCGGACGGCTCCGGCAGATCCGGCAGCTCCGACACGGGGGCCACGGGGCGCGGTGGACGCCGCCGGGGCGCGCCGAAGCGGGGGCGGCGGGCGCTGAGATGGTCGGCGACCACTCTGGCGGTGCTGATACTCGGCACGGCCGGCGCCGGATACCTGTACTACCAGCACCTCAACGACAACCTCCACAAGGGCCAGCGCAACAGCGGCGACTCCAGGGCGCACAAGCCCGGGGCCAACGCGGCCGGGCAGACCCCGCTCAACATCCTGCTGATCGGCTCGGACAGCCGTAACTCCGACGAGAACGTGAAACTGGGCGGCGCCCGGTACGACCGCGGCAGCCCGCCGCTGGGCGACGTGCAGATGCTCATCCACCTGTCCGCGGACCGCAAGAGCGCCGCGATGGTGAGCATCCCGCGCGACACCCGCGTCGACATCCCCAAGTGCACCGACCCCGAGACGGGCAAGGTGTACCCGGCGGTCAACGACATCATCAACACCTCGCTGGCCCGCGGCGGCGCCGGCTGCACGCTGGCCACCTGGGAGAACCTCACCGGGGTCTACATCGACCACTGGATGACGATCGACTTCGCGGGCGTGGTGCGGATGGCCGACGCCGTCGGCGGCGTCGACGTGTGCGTGAACCAGAACGTGTGGGACCGCCCGACGGCCGCGGTGCCCGGCGGCTCCGGTCTGAAGCTGACGGCCGGCACCCACGAGGTCAAGGGCAAGCAGGCCCTGCAGTGGCTGCGCACCCGGCACGCCTGGGGCAGCGACCTGATGCGGGCCCGCGCCCAGCACATGTACCTGAACTCGATGATCCGCAAGCTCAAGGACCAGAACGTCTTCACCGACACCGGCCGGCTGACCGACCTCGCCGAGGCGGCCACCAAGTCCCTGTCGGTCTCCGAGGAGATCGGCACCGTCAAGAAGCTCTACGACCTGGGCGCGCAGCTGAAGTCGGTGCCCACGGACCGCATCACCTCGGTGACGATGCCGAACGTCCCGGACCCGGGCAACGCCGACCACGTCGTGCCGGACGGCGCGAGCGCCGAGCAGCTGTGGCGGATGCTGCGCGACGACGTGCCCCTCGACGACAAGGGCAAGAAGTCGGACTCGAAGAAGAAGACCTCGAAGGACAAGCCCACCAAGGCCCCTTCGGTGCCCGACGGCGAGATCGGCATCACGGTGCAGAACGCCACCGGGACCGCCACGCTCGGCCCGGTCTCCGGGCGCGCGGGCGCGATCGCCCAGGAGCTGGTGGGGAAGGGGTTCACGCAGGCGTCCAAGGACGCCACGGCGGGCCTGTCCGAGGACCGGACGGTGGTGCGCTACCCGAGCGCCGACCTGGAGGGCGACGCCCAGCGGGTCGCCACGTCGCTGGGGATCCCGCTGAGTTCGGTGAAACGGTCGACCGACGTCTCCCGGGTCACGGTCGTGGTCGGCGCCGACTGGCGTACGGGCACCGTGTATCCCAAGCAGTCCACGCCCGAGGCGGGCGACCTGCCCAAGGGCACCGACGCCATCAACGGCTCGGACAAGAGCCCCTGCATGGACGTGTACGCGCCCTACCGCTGGTAGCAGCGCAACCTCACGGGCCCGTCGTGTGTCTCCAGGACGTACGGCTGAGCCGTGCCGTGGCGTTCTGGCATGCCCGATCGGGCTGAAAGCAGGGGAAATCGGTGCAGAAGACGTGTGCGACGACGCGTGCTCGTGTCGAGGCCGGTACGCACGGGGATCCGGCCTCCGCCCGGTGACCCACAGCGAACTCCTAACCGGCTGCAGAATGATGAGGCGCGCTCACGTCCGAGAGCCCCGGGCAGTCCCACGTCCCACGGTGGAAACGAGGCCCGCACACGCTCCCGACCGAGCGGTCTCGGTGATCCACGGCGCGATGCCGGCGCAGGGGTGGAAAGGACAGGGAGTTGACGCGTAGCAGTGTGCGCGGAGAGGTCCCCGCGGTCGAGGACACCATGTCCCTCACGCCGCGGGACCAGGACCAGGACCAGGACCAGGACCAGGACACGCCGGCCGGGCGCGGCCGGGGTGGCGGCGGGCGGCGCGAAGCGGGCCCCGACGGTGACCGGCCGCGCCGCAGACGGCGCGTCCTGCGCTGGTCGGCGATGGTCCTGGCGGTGGTGATACTGGGCACCGCGGGTGCCGGGTACCTCTACTACCGGCATCTCAACGGCAACATCAAGAAGGACGACCTCAACATCGGCGACGCGAAGGACAGGGCGGCGAAGCCCAAGGCCAACGCGGCCGGGCAGACCCCGCTGAACATTCTGCTGATCGGCTCGGACGCGCGGAACAGCAAGGAGAACCAGAAGCTCGGCGGCGCCAAGGACACCTACAACACCGCCCCGCGCGCGGACGTCCAGATGCTGCTGCACCTGTCGGCGGACCGCACCAACATGTCGGTCGTGAGCATGCCCCGCGACACGCTCGTCGACATCCCGGAGTGCACCGACCCCGACAGCGGCAAGGTCTACGGGGCGCTCACGCAGGCGATGACGAACGACTCGCTGGGCCGTGGCGGGCCGGGCTGCACGGTCGCCACCTGGGAGAAGCTCACCGACATCCACATCGACCACTTCATGATGATCGACTTCGCGGGCGTGGTGTCGATGGCGGACGCGATCGGCGGCGTGCCGGTGTGCGTGGACGCCAACATCTACTCCCACACCTCCACCGGCCACGGTTCGGGCCTGAAGCTGGAGGAGGGCACGACGTACATCAAGGGCGAGCAGGCCCTGCAGTGGCTGCGCACCCGGTACGGCTTCGAGGACAACACCGACATCGCCCGCGCCCGCGCCCAGCACCAGTACATGAACGCGATGGTCCGCCAGCTGCGCGAGAACGCGACGCTCAGCAGCCCGAACAAGCTGCGCAAGCTCGCCGAGACGGCCACCGAGGCGCTGACCGTCGACGACGGCCTCGGCACGGTGACCAAGCTGTACGACCTGAGCAAGGAGCTCAAGAAGGTCCCCACCAAGCGCATCACCATGACGACGATGCCGTGGCAGTACTCGGCGAACGACAGCGGCCGGGTGGTGCCCAGGCCCGGTGACGCGGCGAAGCTGTTCCGGCTGGTCCGCGAGGACATCGCGCTCGACGGCGAGGACAAGAAGAAGTCCGCGAAGGACAAGAAGTCCTCGGACCCGGCCGCGGCGGACGACGAGATCGCGGTGCAGGTGCGGAACGGCACCCGTACCGACATCGAGGCACCGGTCGCCGGGCGGGCGTCCGACATCGCGCGGCTGCTGGTGGGCGAGGGCTTCACGCAGGCGGCGGCGGACGCCTCGGCCGGCGCCGGCGAGGACACCACGGTGGTCCGCTACCCGAACGCGGACCTGGAGGGCGACGCCCAGCGGGTGGCCGAGGCGCTCGGCATCCCGTTGTCGTCGGTGGAGAAGTCGACGGACGTGTCCGGGGTCACCCTGATCGTCGGCGCGGACTGGCGCTCGGGCACGAAGTACACCGCCGGGCAGGAGGACGACTCGATCCCGGACTCGGCGCAGGCCATCAACGGGTCCGACAAGAAGCAGTGCATGCACGTCAACCCGGACTACACCTGGTAGTCCGGGCGGGCCGCCGAGCGGTCCGCGGTGCCCGGTCGGAGACCGGGCACCGCGGGCGCCGCGCTAGGTCGGAGACCGGGCACCGCGGGCGCCGCGCTAGGTCGGAGGCCGGGCACCGCGGGCGCCGCGCTAGGTCGGAGACCGGGCACCGCGGGCGCCGCGCTAGGTCGGAGGCCGGGCACCGCGGGCGCCGCGGTCAGTCGGCGGCGAGCACCGCGGGGCGCCGGGAGGCGATGACCTTCTTCGCCAGTGACTTGGGGCTGGTCAGGAAGCCCCACCCCCACGACATGTGCATCGTCGCGAGGGCCACGGGTATCCGCACCCGCGCCTTCAGCGGCAGCCCCTTGCCGGCCGGGACGGACCCGAGCAGGATCGCCGCGAGGTAGCCGCCGGGGACGACGAAGCCCCAGGGGGTCAGGACGACCCCGGTCACCAGGCCCGCCGCCATCGCCAGCACCGCCGTGGGCGGGGCGAGGTAGCGCAGGTTGATGGAGCCCTCGTGGTACCGGGCGACGACGTGCCGCCAACGCCCGTAGTCCTTGTACTGCTTGGCCAGCGCCCTGACGCTCGGCCGCGGCCGGTAGGACACCCTCAGCTCCGGCGAGAACCAGATCAGCCCGCCGGCCTCCCGGATGCGGAAGTTCAGCTCCCAGTCCTGGGCGCGGATGAACTCCTCGTTGTAGCCGCCCTGTTGCTCCAGCGCCTCGCGCCGGAAGACGCCCAGGTAGACGGTCTCGGCCGGGCCCGCCTGGCCGCCCGTGTGGAAGGCGGCGTTACCGACGCCAATCTTCGACGTCATCGCTGCGGCGACCGCGTGCTCCCAGTCGTTCTCGCCCTCGGCGTGCATGATGCCGCCGACGTTCATCGCGCCGGTCTCCTCCAGCAGCCGCACGGCCGTCGCGATGTAGTCCGGCGAGAGCATGCCGTGCCCGTCGACGCGGACGACGACCGGGTGGCGGGACGCCTTGATCGCGGCGTTCAGGGCGGCCGGCGTGCGGCCGGTGGGGTTCGGGACGGTGTGGACGCGCGAGTCCTCGCGGACGAGCTCGGCGGCGATCTCGTCCGTGCGGTCCGTGGACGGACCGAGGGCGATCACGACCTCCATCTCGCCGGCGTACTCCTGCGCGAGGATCGCTTGGACGGCTCCGCGCAGATGCCGCTCCTCGTTGAGGACGGGCATGATCACAGAAACGGCGGGCAGCCGCACGTCGGGGTTGGCGTTCATCGCCCGTTACGTTACCGCGAACGGGGGACACGGTTGCGCGCCGCCGCGGGCGGAAGATCGTATCGGCCTACGGTGCTCATACATCCCACGTACGGCCGCCGCCCGGAGGTGTCCCCATGCCCACGCCGCCTCGGTCCGCCGCCCCGGTCCGCCCGCAGCGCCGCCCGCAGCCGCCGCTCCCGCGTCCGCCGCGGCGACCCCCGCGGTCGCGCGCACCGCTTCCGCCCGTACGGCGGAAGAAGCCGCGCTGGACCATGCGGGCGGCGACCACGCTGTCCGTCGTCGTGCTCGCCTCCGCCGGCATCGGACACGCGATGGTCACCAGCCTCGACCAGGACATCGCCCGGGTCGACCCCTTCAAGGACATGAAGAACCGTCCGCCGGCCGGTCACGGCATGAACGTCCTGCTGGTCGGCACCGATGGCCGCGACCGGATCACCGAGCAGGAGCGGCGCCGGTACCACCTGGGCGGCGCCCCCTGTCACTGCACCGACACGCTGATGATCGTGCACATCTCGGAGGACCGGGAGCGGGCCAGCGTGGTGAGCCTGCCGCGCGACTCCTACGCCGAGCTGCCCTCCGCCGGGGGGCGTCCCCCGCGCCCCATCAAGATCAACGCGGCGTACGCGGAGGGCGGTCCGAACCTGACCGTGCGCACGGTCGAGCGGATGACGCGCGTGAAGATCGACCACTACCTGGAGGTCGACTTCACCAGCTTCATGAAGACGGTGGACGTGGTGGGCGGGGTGAAGATCTGCACCGCCGGGCCCCTGAAGGACTCCTACACCGGCCTGGACCTGCCCGCCGGCACGCACACCCTGGGGGGCGGTCAGGCGCTGCAGTACGTCCGCTCGCGGCACGTCGACGGCGCCTCCGACCTCGGCCGGATGAAGCGCCAGCAGCGGTTCCTGGCGGCGCTGGTGGACCGGGCCACCTCCTCCGGGGTGCTGCTGAACCCGATGAAGTTCCGGGACGTGACCCGGGCGGTGCTGGGCTCGGTGCGGGCCGACAAGGGCTTCGGCACCGACGAACTGCTGGAGCTCGGCCGGGCCATGCGCGACTTCTCCCCCTCCTCCTCGGAGTTCACGACCGTGCCCATCGGCCGGATGGGATACCTCGTCAAGGGCTACGGCTCGACCCTGAAGTGGGACACCGCCAAGGCCGACGCGCTCTTCGCCCGGCTGCGCGACGACCGGCCGCTCACCGTGCACCGGCCGCCCAGCCGGGCGATGCGGGTGGAGGTGGCCCCGCAGCAGATCCGCGTCCAGGTGGAGAACGGCACCGGCACGGCGGGCCTGGGCCGGCGCGTCGACGCGGCGCTGGCGCGGACCGGGTTCCGGACCACCGGGGCGCCGGCCAACGCGGCCGAGCGCTCGCTGCGGCGGACGGTCGTCGCCTTCGACCCCCGCTGGGACCGCTCCGCCCGGTCGCTGGCGGCCGCCCTGCCCGGCAGCCGGCTGCGCCCGACGAAGGGCCTCGGTGCGACCCTGAAGGTCATCGCGGGCGCCGACTCGCACGAGGTCCGCGAGGTCCGCGGCGAGGACGCCCCGCAGCGGCAGGGCGCGGTGGTGACGGGCGACGAGGTGGTGTGCCCGTGACCGACGGTCGCCCGTCCCGCCGCGGGCTCACTCCGTGAAGCCCTCCGCCGTGCGCTTCTCGCGGAGTTCCAGGATGGCGCGGCGCCTGGCCAGGCGGTGGGTGCGGCGGATCTGGGCCTCCTGGTAGCGGCGCCGGTCCCGGTCCGTCTCCGGCAGCACCGGCGGTACGCGGCGCGGTGTGCCGTCGGCGTCGACGGCGGCGAAGACGAGGTACGCCGAGCCGACGTGGGTCGGCGGGGCGGACTCGTTCCAGCGCTCGGCCAGCACCCGCACGCCGACCTCCATCGAGGTCCGGCCGGTCCAGTTGACCTGGGCCTTCACATGGACGAGGTCGCCGACGCGCACCGGCTCGAGGAACGCCATCTCGTCCATGGACGCGGTGACGGCGGGCCCGCCGCTGTGCCGGCCGGCTACGGCGCCGGCCGCGTCGTCGACCAGTTTCATGATCACACCGCCGTGCACCGTGCCCAGGAGGTTGGTGTCGTTGTGGGTCATGATGTGGCTGAGGGTGGTACGGGAAGCGGAGGTCGGCTTACCCGGTATGCCCTGGTTGTTCGCTTCCGGGGCGGTGGCCTGATCTGTCATGGCCTCCACCTTATGCCGCGGTGCCATCCGCGGACTTTGTGTCGGGTTGGCAACAGCGGGGCCCTGATTTTCCGACGACCCTTGTAAGGACCACTGCCCCGCCCTGCACACTTGGGCCCATGAACGATTGGCCCGAGGGATGGTCCGACGAGAACCGCGGCGACCGGTACGGTCGCGGCAGCGCGAGCGCACAGCCCGAGAGCGCCCGTGTGATGCGGCAGGTCCGCCGTGCCGCCTCGGGCCCGTACCAGGGCTCCGGCCCCGCCTCCCCGCCCTACGGCGGGGTGCCGCAGCAGCCGACGTACATCGACGGCCAGGGATACGGCGGCGCCCAGGACGGCGGCCATGACGGCGGCGGTTACGACGGCGGCTACAACACCGGCCATGTCTACGGCGGGCCGGGCGGTACCGGCGGCGGGCGCCCCCGTCCCGACTGGCGCCGCCGTATCAAGTGGACGGCGGTCACCCTCTCCGTGGTGCTGGTGGTGACGACCGTCGGTACCTACTTCTGGGCCGACTCCAAGCTCAACCGCGAGGTCGACCTGTCCAAGGTCATCGACCGCCCCGAGGCCGGCAAGGGCACCAACTACCTCATCGTCGGCTCGGACAGCCGCGCCGGGCTGTCCGACGAGGACAAGAAGAAGCTGCACACCGGCTCCGCGGAGGGCAAGCGGACCGACTCGATGATGATCCTGCACGTCGGCGACAACGGCGACACGCTCATCTCGCTGCCGCGCGACTCCAACGTCACGATCCCGACGTTCCGCGGGTCCGAGTCCGGCAAGATCAAGGGCCCGCTGGGCGCCAACAAGCTGAACGCGGCCTACGCGTTCGACGGCCCGACGCTCCTGGTGCGCACGATCGAGTACAACACCGGCCTGCACATCGACCACTACGTGGAGATCGGCTTCGCCGGCTTCGCGAACATCGTGGACGCCGTCGGCGGCGTGACGATAGACATCGACAAGGGCTTCAAGGACAAGTACTCCGGCGCCGACTTCGCGGCCGGCAAGCAGACGCTGAACGGCGAGCAGGCCCTGGCCTTCGTGCGGACCCGGCACGCCTTCGCCACCTCCGACCTGCAGCGCACCAAGAACCAGCAGAAGTTCCTGTCGGCGCTGGCCCACCAGGTGGCGACCCCCTCGACGGTGCTGAACCCCTTCAAGCTGTACCCGACGATGGGCGCGGGCCTGGACTCCCTCATCGTCGACAAGGACATGGGCCTGTGGGACCTGGCGTCCATGTTCTGGGCGATGAAGGGCGTCAGCGGCGGCGACGGCACCTCGATGAACATGCCGATATCCGGTTCGGTCGGCGGCAACCTCGTCTGGGACAAGGCCAAGGTGAAGACGCTCGTGAACCAGCTGAACAACGACGAGAAGGTCACGGTCTCGAGTGAGTGACCTGCCTGGCAGAGCACCGTTCGACGCGGTGCTCTGCGACGTCGACAACGTGATCCGGTCCTACGACTCCTCCGCGCTGCACGCCCTGGAGCGCGCCGCCGGACTGGCCGAGGGCACCACCATGAAGGTGGCCTTCGCGCCGGAGACCGTGCAGCCGGTGCTGCTGGGCCACACCGACCTGCAGGAGTGGGCGCGGTCGATCGCCGAGGGCCTGACGGGACTGGCGCCCGAGGCGACGGCGTGGGAGCTGGGCACGGCCCTGCTGGAGTCGCCGTTCGCGGCCGACGCGGCCGTGGTGTCGCTGCTGCGCCGGGCGCGCACCCGCGTGCCGCTGGTGCTGGTCAGCAACGCGACGCTCCGGCTGGAGGACGACCTGGCCACCCTGGGGCTGACCGACCTCGCGGACCACGTCGTCAACAGCGCCCGCGTCGGACTCGCCAAGCCGGACCCGCGCATCTACCGCCTGGCCGCCTCCCTGGCCGGCGTCCGCCCCGGCCGCTGCCTGTTCGTGGACGACGACGAGCAGAACGCGGCGACGGCCGCCGCGGTCGGCATGCACTCCCTCCACTTCCGCGAACCGGCGGACCTGGAACGGGCGTTGGAGCCGCTGTTCGGGTGACGCCGGTCCGCGGACGCGTGGTCGCGCGGTCGTCACATGGTGGCGCCCGCCATCGTCCGGCACATCTGCGCACAGCGGCGGCACGCCTCGGCGCAGCGCGTCATCTGGGCGTCGTCCGGCATGGACATACACGCCTCGGCGCACATGTCGCACGCCTTGGCGCACAGCGCGCACATCTCGGCCGCCATGGGCGAGCGACGCATCATCATGTCGGCGCACATGCGGGTCATCTCGGAGCAGTCGATCAGCGCCCGCATGATCTGCATCTGCGCCTGGCCGCCCATCTGCATGCAGGAGCTCATCGTCTCCTCGCACACGCTGTGGCAGGCCATGCAGGCCTCGACGCAGTCCTGCATCTCCTTGCTCATGGTGCCGGCGGTTCCGGGCTGGGTCATGGCTCCTCCTGGAGGACGAAGGGACCCCGGACGGGTCCCGTGCCTCTCTGTCCTACGCCCGCCGAACGCGACACGCCATCGGGCGGACCCCAACATTCCGCACCGTAAACGCACACAGCACCCGAACCAGGTGTTCACCGCCCAGAAACGACACCCCGCACACCCCGGATCCCACAGGACTCTCGGCCTGGGGCTTGGCGTTTCGCTTGACATGTGCATGCTTGTAGGACGCCGCTACTCACCACGAGCCGACTCCGCATCGGGCGGGAGGCGGGGCACCACCACGCCCCGCCTCCCGCTTACTGCCACCTCACAAAGGACACACGGTGCTTCGAAGACTCTCCCCGACCGGCCTGTCCCTGACCGGCCTCCTGCTGGCCGCCGCACTGGGCCTCGCCGCGCTCCCCGCGAGTGCCGCGCCGGCCTCCGAAGGCCATCGCGCCGCGACGCTCTCGGCGCCGGCCGCCCTCGCCGCGACCGCCCCCGACATCGACGTGACCAAGGTCCAGGCGCACCTGACCGAACTGAACGCCATAGCCGACCGCAACGGCGGCAACCGCAAGTCGACCGGACAGGGCTACCGCGACTCGGTCGCCTATGTGAAGGGCAAGCTCCAGGCGGCCGGTTACACCGTCACCGAGCAGGCCTGCACCTCCGGCTGCGCGAGCGGCGCCGGACCCAACCTGATCGCCGAGTGGCCCCAGGGCGACTCGTCGAAGGTGTACATGTTCGGCTCGCACCTGGACAGCGTCTCCGCCGGACCCGGCATCAACGACAACGGCTCCGGCAGCGCGACCCTCCTGGAGGTCGCGCTGAAGCTCGCCGAGACGAACCCGGCGATGGCGGCGCGCGTCCGCTTCGGCTGGTGGACGGACGAGGAGCAGGGCCTCAACGGCTCGGACTTCTACGTCCGTTCGCTGACCTCCGCGCAGCGCTCGGCGATCAAGGCGTACTACAACTTCGACATGGTCGCCTCGCCCAACGGCGGCTACTTCATCAACCACATCACGTCGACCGCCGCCGCGCCGATGAAGGCGTACTGGGACTCGCTGAACCTCCAGCCCGAGGAGAACACCGAGGGGGCGGGCCGCAGCGACGACTACTCCTTCGAGAACTACGGCGTCCCCACGTCCGGTTACGCCATGGGCGCGAGCGCCCGCAAGACCTCGGCGCAGGCGGCCAAGTGGGGCGGCACGGCGGGCGCCGCGTACGACAGCTGCTACCACTCCTCCTGCGACACCACCGCCAACATCAACGTCACCGGGCTGAACCGCAGCGCCGACGGCGTCGCCTACACGCTGTGGGCGCAGGCCGTCTCGGACACCGTCCCCGCGAACGACTTCTCGATCGCGGCGAGCCCCGCCTCCGGCAGCGCCGACCCGGGCACCTCGCTGACCACCACCGTCTCCTTCAGCCCGGCCTCGGTGACCTCCGGCGCCTCGTCCACCGCGACGATCGGCGTCGGCTCCTCGGTGGCGCCCGGTACGTACGCCCTCACCCTCACCGGCACCGGCACCACCACGCACACCGCGCAGTACACGCTGACCGTCAACGGCGCGGGCGGCTGCACCGTCTCCCAGGTGATCTCCAACGGCGGCTTCGAGAACGGCACTTCGCCGTGGACCGGGGACACCGGCGCGATCGGTTCGTTCAGCGGCCAGTCCGCGCACTCCGGCACCCGCTACGCCTGGCTGGCCGGTTACGGCTACGCCGCCACCGACACCGTCAACCAGACCGTGACCGTCCCGGCGGGCTGCACCAAGGCGACCCTGAAGTACTGGCTGCACATCGACACCGCCGAGTCCGGCACGACGGCGTACGACACCTTCAAGGTCCAGGTCGACGGGACCACCAGGCAGACGTACTCCAACGCCGACGCGGCCACCGGCTACACCGAGCGCACCCTCGACCTGAGCCAGTACCTCGGCCGGCAGATCACGCTCACCTTCACGGCGACGGAGGACTCCAGCCTCCAGACCGGCTTCGTCATCGACGACGCCACGCTGACGACCGGCTGACGACCGGCTGACCACTCCTCCAGGCACGACACAGCCCCCGGCGCGGTGCCGGGGGCTGTACTGCGACCGTGCCGGGGGCCGCTAGGGAAGGTTGCGGGCCATGACGATGCGCTGGACCTGGTTCGTGCCCTCGTAGATCTGCGTGATCTTGGCGTCGCGCATCATGCGCTCGACCGGGTAGTCGCGGGTGTAGCCGTAGCCGCCGAGGAGCTGGACGGCGTCCGTGGTGACCTCCATGGCGACGTCCGAGGCGAAGCACTTGGCCGCTGCGCCCAGGTAGGTCAGATCGGCGTCGCCGCGCTCGGAGGCGGCCGCGGCCTGGTAGGTCAGGGCGCGGGCGGCCGAGATCTTCATGGCCATGTCGGCGAGCATGAACTGGATGCCCTGGAAGTCGCCGATCGGCTTGCCGAACTGCTTGCGCTCCTGGACGTAGCCCTTGGCGTAGTCGAGGGCGCCCTGGGCGATGCCGAGGGCCTGCGCGGCGATGGTGATGCGGGTGTGGTCGAGGGTCTTCATCGCCGTGGCGAAGCCGGTGCCCTCCTCGCCGATCATGCGGTCGGCGGGGATGCGCACGTTGTCGAGGTAGACCTCGCGGGTCGGCGAGCCCTTGATGCCGAGCTTCTTCTCCGGAGCGCCGAAGGAGACGCCCGCGTCGGACTTCTCGACGACGAACGCCGAGATGCCCTTGGAGCGCTTGGCGGGGTCGGTGACCGCCATCACCGTGTAGAACTCGGAGACGCCCGCGTTGGTGATCCAGCGCTTGACGCCGTTGAGGACCCAGTGGTCGCCGTCGCGGACCGCCTTGGTCTTCATGCCGGCCGCGTCGGAGCCGGCGTCGGGCTCGGAGAGGCAGTACGAGAAGCCTCCCTGGCCCTTGGCGAGCGCGGTCATGTACGTCTTCTTCAGCTCTTCGGAGCCGGAGAGCAGGACGGGCAGTGAGCCGAGCTTGTTCACCGCGGGGATGAGGGAGGAGGACGCGCAGACGCGGGCCACCTCCTCGATCACGATGACCGTGGCAAGGGCGTCGGCGCCCGCGCCGCCGTACTCCTCGGGCACGTGCACGGCGTGCAGGTCGTTCGCCACCAGGGCCTCGAGGGCCTCCTGGGGGAAGCGGGCCTCCTCGTCCACCGCGGCGGCGTACGGCGCGATCTTCGCCTCGGCCAGCGAGCGGACGGCGTCGCGGAGCATGTCGTGCTCCTCGGACGGGCGGTACAGGTCGAAGTCAGCCGATCCGGCCAAGGTGTTCACGCTCCAAAACGCTGCGTTGCCGACGCTAATTACCGTTAAGTAACACAAATTTTAGGGGTCCGCGGACGCCAGGGGTACGTGAGCTTGGCGACAGCGGGAAAACTGCCCGCCGCCTCCCCCGACTATGCTCAGGCCCGGATCACCGCCGTCCCACCGCCGTCGCCTCCTGGAGCACCCCATGGCCCTCAAGATCACCGTGATCGGTACCGGCTATCTCGGCGCCACGCACGCCGCGGCCATGGCCGAGCTGGGGTTCGAGGTGCTGGGGCTGGACGTCGACGCCGAGAAGATCGCCATGCTCCAGCGCGGCGAGACCCCGATGTACGAGCCGGGCCTGGAGGAGCTGCTGAAGCAGCACGTGGCCGGCTTCGAGGGTTCCTCGGGGCGGCTGCGGTTCACCCAGGACTGGGCCGAGATCGGCGCGTTCGGCGACGTGCACTTCGTGTGCGTCAACACCCCGCAGCGGCACGGCGAGTACGCGGCCGACATGGCGTACGTCGAGGCCGCGTTCGCCTCCCTCGCCCCGCATCTGACCGCTCCCGCCCTGGTGGTCGGCAAGTCCACGGTGCCGGTGGGCTCCGCCGACCGGCTCGCCGCCTACCTCGCCGAGCACGCGCCCGCCGGGGAGGACGCCGAGCTGGCGTGGAACCCGGAGTTCCTGCGCGAGGGGTTCGCGGTGCAGGACACGCTGCGTCCCGACCGGATCGTGGCCGGGGTGCGCAGCGAGCGGGCGGAACGGCTGCTGCGCGAGGTGTACGCGACGCCGATCGCCGGGGGCACGCCGTTCGTCGTCACCGACTTCCCCACCGCGGAGCTGGTGAAGACCTCCGCCAACTCCTTCCTCGCCACCAAGATCTCCTTCATCAACGCCATGGCCGAGGTGTGCGAGGCCGCGGGCGGCGACGTGGCCAAGCTCGCCGAGGCGATCGGGTACGACGACCGGATCGGCAGGAAGTTCCTGCGGGCCGGGATCGGGTTCGGCGGCGGGTGCCTGCCGAAGGACATCCGGGCGTTCATGGCGCGGGCCGGTGAGCTCGGCGCCGACCAGGCGCTGACGTTCCTGCGCGAGATCGACTCCATCAACATGCGCCAGCGCGGGCGGATGGTGGAACTGACGCGGCAGGAGCTCGGGGGCGGCCCGTTCCTGGGCAAGCGGGTCGCGGTGCTCGGCGCCACCTTCAAGCCCGACTCGGACGACGTGCGGGACTCCCCCGCGCTGAACGTCGCCGGGCAGATACACCTGCAGGGCGGCCAGGTGACGGTGTACGACCCGAAGGGCATGGACAACGCCCGCCGGCTCTTCCCGACGCTGGGGTACGCCGACAGCGCGCTGCAGGCCGTGCGGGGCGCCGACGTGGTGCTGCACCTGACGGAGTGGCGGGAGTTCCGGGAGCTGGACCCGGCGGAGCTGGGCGAGGTGGCGGCGGCGCGGCTGATCCTCGACGGGCGCAACGCGCTCGACCCGGTGCTGTGGCGCAAGGCCGGCTGGACGTACCGCGCGATGGGGCGGCCCACCGCGTAACGAGCCGGAGACGGACGCCGGTTCGGCCGAGGCTCAGTCGGCCGAACCGGCGTCCTGCTGCATTCTGCACCACCGGCCCCGCCCCCGGCCGGGGAACGGCCCGGCGGGCCCTACCTGGCCCGGTACCGGCGCATCTTCGCGCGGGCCCCGCACGACTGCATCGAGCACCAGCGCCCGCGTCCCGCGGGGCTGCGGTCGTAGTACGCCCAGTGGCAGTCCTCGGCCTCGCACGCCTTCAGCCGCTGCCAGGTGCCAGCGACCAGGGCCTCGGCGACGGCGGCGGCGACGCGGGAGAGCAGACAGGCGCCGTCGACGGGGGCGAGGGCGGCCGCGCCGTCGGCGGCGTCGACCGTCACGCGCAGCGGGGCCGACGCGAGCAGGTCGCCCAGGGGCGTGACCGGGGCGTGCGGCGGGTGGCCCGCGTGGGCGAGCAGCGCGGCCCGCAGCGACTCGCGCAGCTCGCGCGCCGCGGGGACGTCGTCCTCGGTGAGCGAGAAGCGCGCGCGGCCCTCCGCCGTGTCGAGCGCGTCGGCGCCCGGCCGGATGTCCAGCGTGTTCACCAAGGACTCGACCAGGGCGAGGCTCCCCGGGGCAGCCGATCTCGCACTCATGCCTGCACGCTACCTCCCGGTAAACCGCTTGCGAGGTTACCCCTTATGCGGCAGCATGCAGTAACGGTTACCGGTTACCCGGCATTGCAGGTAACGCCGCTGGTGACCACGTCTCTAGGAGGAAGCCATGGCTCTCGCCGAACTCGGCGCCGTCGTACTGGACTGCCCGGACCCCCGTGCCCTCGCCGGTTTCTACGCCGAGGTGCTGGGCGGCACCGTGGAGGGCGACGACGACTGGGTGGACCTGAGGACGCCCGGCGGTCAGACGCTGGCCTTCCAGGCCGCGCCCGGGCACGTGGCTCCCGAGTGGCCCGCGCCGGACCGTTCGCAGCAGTTCCACCTCGACCTGAGCGTCCCGGACCTGGACGCCGCCGAGAAGGGCGTGCTGGCGCTCGGCGCGAAGGTGCTGGACGCCGGGGACGGCTCGCGGAGCTACCGGGTTTACGCGGACCCGGCCGGGCACCCGTTCTGCCTCTGCGCCTGCTGACCGGGAGGACCCCTGTGACCGTGGCACGCTTCCGCTCCGTCGTCCTCGACTGCCCCGACCCGCGCGCACTCGCCCGGTTCTACGCGGGCGTGACGGGCGGCACGCCCGTGGAGGAGGACCCCGACTGGGTCGTCCTGCAGGTTCCCGGCGGGCCGCGGCTGGCCTTCCAGCGGGCGGAGGGGTACGCCCCGCCGCAGTGGCCGCGCGCGGACCGCGACTCCCAGCAGTTCCACCTCGACTTCGACGCCGGATCGACGTGGGAGGAGATCGACGCGGCCCACGAGCGGGTGCTGTCGCTGGGGGCGCGCCCGCTGGACCTGGAGGACCGGGAGAAGAAGGACTTCCAGGTGTACGCCGATCCGGCCGGGCATCCGTTCTGCCTCTGCCGGATCGAGCACTCCTGAGCCCGGCCGTCAGCGGCGCCCGGTCCGGCGCCTGCGTCTGTGCGTTCGTCGGCCGGTCCGGCGCCTGCGTCGATGCGGCCGTCGGCCGTCCCGTTCCGGCGGGCGTCAGCCGTCCAGTTCGCCGATCGTCGCCGTCGACGGCTCGCGGCGCTGCTGGGCGGCGCGGGCGGTGAAGTCGGCGCTGCGCAGCAGGCGCTGGACGTTGCCCCAGGTGAGCAGGGCGATGTCGGTCTCCGGCCAGTCGCGGCGCAGCAGCTCCGCGATCAGGTGCGGGTAGCAGGATGCGTCGCCGAGCTCCTGCGGGTGGGCGGTGCCCGCGTCGTACGTGCCGGACAGGGCGACGCAGGCCGGTCCGGCGACCGCGCGGACATGGTCGAGGTGATCGGCGACGTCCCGGACGCTCGGGCCGGTCTGCTCGGCCGTCAGCGGCACCATGCACACCCCCTCGGCCGCGCCCAGCTCGGCCAGCAGGTCGTCGGTGAGGTTGGCCGGGTGGGGGCGCAGGGAGCGGGCGGCGGAGCGGGTGAACACCACGGGCGCCTTCGAGACGACGAGGGCCCGGCGCACGGTCTCCGGGGAGGCGCCGGAGAGGTCGGCGAGGACGCCGAGCCGGTTCATCTCCCGCACCACCTCCTCGCCGAACCGGGTCAGCCCGGCCTCACTCGCCCATGACGCGCCGGACAGGGTCAGCACGCGCAGACCCAGCGAGTGCAGGGCGCGCAGGATGCCGAGGGAGTCGCCGAGGCCGGCGGCGCCGGCCGGGCCGGGCACGACGGCGACCCGGCCGCACAGGCGGGCGTCGGTGAGCTCACCGGCGGTGCGGGCCGGGCGCAGGCTCTGGGGGTGCGCTCGCGTGACGTTCTCGATCAGGTCCAGCTGCTCCAGGGTCGCGCCGATCGCGCGGTCCCCGGTCAGCCCGTCGGGCAGGTGCAGCGACCAGAACAGTGCGCCGACGTGGCCCTCGCGCATCCGGGGCACGTCCGTGTCGACGGCGCTCTCGCCGGCCTCCAGGTCGTACCAGGACAGGTGCCGCAGCGCCCAGGGCAGGCCGCTGTAGCCGTCGGCGACGGGGTGCTCGGCGAGCAGGGCGTGGGCCCGCTCGAGGGGATCCGTCGCGGCCGCCCCGCCTCCCGGCCCATGCTCGCCGCCCTCGCCGCCCTCCGCCCCGCCCGCGCCGTCGTACGCCTCGTCCTCGTCCTCGCCGTCGCCGTCGTACGGCGCGTCCTCGCCGTCGCCGTCGTACGGCGCGTCCTCGGCGTCGTAGGGCTCCGCGGGGAACGGCTTGGGCAGATCGCCGAGCCGTCCGACCTCTGTCCTGGTGTGCAGTTGGGGCTGGAGGTCTGCCATGGCGGTCTCCGTACGTGATCGGTGTCCGTACGGTCACCGTCCCACGGCGCCCGCGGGGCTTCCTGGTGAGCGGTGCGTTCGGGGGTACCGCGCGGGCCGCGCGGTCGCGGCCGGGCCAGGCAGGCGATCAGCCGTCGAGCAGGTCGATGGTGGCGTGGGACGGCGGACGGGTCGCCCGGAGGTCACGGGCCACGTCCTCCGCCGCGCCCAGCACCCGCACCGCGTTCTGCCAGGTCAGCTTGGCCAGGTCGGCCATGGACCAGCCGCGGTCGAGCAGTTCGGCCAGCAGGTTGGGGTAGCAGGAGACGTCGCCGAGGCCGTCCGGGGTGAACGCCGTGCCGTCGTAGTCCCCGCCGATGCCCAGGTGGTCGACGCCGGCGACCTCGCGCATGTGGTCGAGGTGGTCGGCGACCGTCGCGACCGTGGCGACCGGGCGCGGGTGGCGCTCCTCGAAGGCCCGGTGCAGCCGCATCGCCTCGGCACCGGTGTCCAGGTGGTGCAGGCCGTGCGCGCGCAGGTTCTCGTCGGCCGCGGCCGTCCAGTCCACGGCCGCCTGGAGCACGAACTTCGGCACGAACGTCACCATCGCCACCCCGCCGTTGGCCGGGAGACGTTCGAGGACGTCGTCGGGGATGTTGCGCGGGTGGTCGCACACCGCGCGGGAGGAGGAGTGGGAGAAGATCACCGGGGCGGAGGTGGCGTCGAGCGCGTCCCGCATGGTCGTGGCGGCCACGTGGGAGAGGTCGACCAGCATGCCGAGGCGGTTCATCTCCCGGACGACCTCGCGGCCGAAGGCCGACAGGCCGCCGACGCCGGGCTCGTCCGTCGCGGAGTCCGCCCAGTCCACGTTGTCGTTGTGGGTGAGCGTCAGGTAGCGCACGCCCAGCTCGTACAGGCCGCGCAGGGTGCCCAGGGAGTTCGCTATGGAGTGGCCGCCCTCGGCGCCCATGAGGGAGGCGATGCGGCCCTCGTCGCGCGCGGACTCCATGTCGGCCGCCGTCAGCGCGGGCGCCAGGTCCTTCGGGTGCCGCGCCAGCAGCCGCCGTACGCAGTCGATCTGCTCCAGCGTGGCCGGCACCGGGTCGGGCAGGTCCGACGGCACGTACACCGACCAGTACTGGGCGCCGACGCCGCCCTCGCGCAGCCGCGGGATGTCGGTGTGCAGGGCGGCGTCCTGGCGGACGGCGACGTCGAGGGCGTCGAGGTCGTAGCGGGCCTTCTCGCGCAGCGCCCAGGGCAGGTCGTTGTGGCCGTCGACGACCGGGAACTCGCCCAGCAGGGTCCGGGCCCGCGGCAGCGAGGGCGAGGTCATCGCGCTCACTTCCCGAAGCCGAAGCCGTTGCCGCTGCCCTCGACCTTGGCGCGCAGGCGCTTGCCCTTCTCGGTGGCCTGGTCGTTCAGCTCCTGCTGGAAGTCCCGCATGCGGGAGAGCAGGTCCTCGTCGTGCGCCGCGAGGATGCGGGCCGCCAGCAGGCCGGCGTTGCGGGCGCCGGCGACGGAGACCGTGGCGACCGGCACACCGGCCGGCATCTGCACGATGGACAGCAGCGAGTCCATGCCGTCGAGGTACTTCAGCGGCACGGGGACGCCGATGACGGGCAGCGGGGTGACGGAGGCGAGCATGCCGGGCAGGTGGGCCGCGCCGCCCGCGCCCGCGATGATCACCTTCAGGCCCCGGTCGGCCGCCTGCTCGCCGTACGCGACCATCTCGCGCGGCATGCGGTGCGCGGAGACGACGTCGACCTCGTAGTCGATCTCGAACTCGTCCAGGGCCTTGGCGGCGGCCTCCATGACGGGCCAGTCCGAGTCCGACCCCATGACGATGCCTACGACTGGGCTCATTCGGTGATCGTGCCTCTCAGGTAGCCGGCAGCGTGACGGGCGCGCTCCAGCACGTCGTCCAGGTCGTCGCCGTAGGTGTTGACGTGGCCGACCTTGCGGCCGGGCTTCACGTCCTTGCCGTACATGTGGATCTTGAGCTGGGGGTCGCGGGCCATGCAGTGCAGGTACGCGGAGTACATGTCCGGGTAGTCGCCGCCCAGGACGTTGACCATGACCGTCCACTTGGCGCGCGGGCGCGGGTCGCCGAGCGGGAGGTCGAGGACCGCGCGGACGTGGTTGGCGAACTGGGACGTGATCGCGCCGTCCTGCGACCAGTGGCCGGAGTTGTGCGGGCGCATCGCGAGCTCGTTGACCAGGACGCGGCCGTCGCGGGTCTGGAACAGCTCGACGGCGAGATGGCCGACGACGCCCAGTTCCTTGGCGATGGTCAGGGCCATCTGCTCGGCGTGCAGCGCGAGGTCGTCGTCGAGGCCGGGAGCGGGCGCGATCACGGTGTCGCAGACGCCGTTCACCTGCCGGGACTCCACGACGGGGTAGGCGACGGCCTGGCCGTGCGGGGAGCGCACCACGTTGGCGGCGAGCTCGCGGACGTAGTCCACCTTCTCCTCGGCGAGGACCGGGACGCCCGCGCGGAACGGGTCGGCGGCCTCCTCCTCGGAGTCCACGACCCACACGCCCTTGCCGTCGTAGCCGCCGCGGACGGTCTTCAGGACGACCGGGAAGCCATCGCCCTCCGCCGCGAACGCCGCGACGTCGGCCGGGTCGCTCACGATCCGGTGCCGTGGGCAGGGGATGCCGATCGCGTCGAGCCTGGCGCGCATCACCCCCTTGTCCTGGGCGTGCACGAGCGCGTCGGGACCCGGGCGCACGGGGATGCCGTCCGCCTCCAGGGCCCGCAGGTGCTCGGTGGGCACGTGCTCGTGGTCGAAGGTGATCACATCGCACCCGCGCGCGAACTCGCGCAGCGTGTCGAGGTCGCGGTAGTCGCCGACGACGACATCACCGACGACCTGCGCCGCGGAATCCTGGGGAGTGTCACTGAGGAGCTTGAACCTGATGCCCAACGGGATGCCCGCCTCGTGTGTCATACGAGCGAGCTGGCCCCCGCCGACCATGCCGACTACCGGGAACGTCACGCCCCCTAGGGTATCGGCAGCGCCGCGGTGGGCGGTTTCCGGCCGTTCCCGGCTCCCTCGCGGGCCCCCGCCACCGGCTCTTTTCCGGTTCTTTCCGCAGCTCTTGTGCACTTCTTCCGCAGCCGAGGGCACATCCGCGGGCAATCCCCCAGGGGGGTGGTTAGCATGGCCGGGTCGACCGAACCGACCCGACGGGAGCCTTCACGACCATGGAACCTGGTTCCTCCGGGCTGCGAAGGCTCACCCACGAGATCGCCAGATTCGGCGCCGTCGGCGCGCTCGGCACCGTCGTGAACTTCGGCGTGTCCAACCTGCTGTGGCACCTCACCAGCCTGCAGGCCGTGCGCGCCAACGTGATCGCGACGATCGTCGCCATCGCCTGCAACTACGTGGGTTTCCGCTACTTCACCTACCGGGACCGCGACAAGAGCGCCCGCACCCGGGAGCTGACGCTGTTCCTGGCGTTCAGCGTGGTGGGCCTGGTCATCGAGAACGGCATCCTGTACGCGGCGATCTACGGCTTCGGCTGGGACAGCTCCCTGCAGCGCAACGTCTTCAAGGTCGTCGGCATCGGCATCGCGACCCTGTTCCGCTTCTGGTCGTACCGCACCTGGGTGTTCCGCACGCTGCCGGCCGTGGAGGCCGCCGTCGCGGACGCGGAGTCGCTGCTGGGACGGGCGGAGGGAAGCGCCGCGCGACGGTCGAAGGCCGGGCAGCGCGCGAACTGACCTGCGGCGGCTGAGCCGGACGGGCGGCGCCCGATCCGGACGGGCGGCGCCCGATCCGGACGGGCGGCGGGTCACCGCACCGTCCCGCGCGGGCTGACCGGCGGCGCATGAGCCGGACCGCGGCGCACGAGCCGACCGGCAGCACACGAGCCGAACCGCAGCACACGAGCCGGACGGGCGGCGCGCGAGCCGGACGGGCGGCGGGTCACCGCACCGTCGGCTCCTCCTCGTGCGGGGGCTTCTTCAGCGGCTGCGTGCGGGACAGGAACAGCCCGAACACCGGCGGTTTCGTCTGGAGCATCTCCAGCCGTCCGCCGTCCGCCTCCGCGAGGTCCCGGGCGACCGCGAGACCGATGCCCGTGGAGTTGCGGCCGCTGATCGTGCGCTCGAAGATCCGCGCCCCGAGGTCGGCCGGCACACCGGGTCCCTCGTCGGTGACCTCGACGACCGCCTGGTTGCCGGTCACCCGGGTGCGCAGCGCCACCGTGCCGCCGCCGTGCATCAGCGAGTTCTCGATCAGCGCCGCCAGCACCTGGGCGACCGCCCCCGGCGTGCCGACCGCCTGGAGGTGCCGCTTGCCGGAGCTGACGATGGCGCGGCCGGCGCTGCGGTAGGCGGGGCGCCACTCGGCGAGCTGCTGCTGGATGACCTCGTCGAGGTCGAAGGAGACCGCGGAGCCGGTGCGCGGGTCGCGGGAGTTCGTCAGCAGGCGTTCGACGACGTCCGTCAGCCGCTCCACCTGGGTCAGCGCGACGTTGGCCTCCTCCTTCACCGTGTCCAGCTCGTCGGTGAGGGTGATCTCCTCCAGCCGCATCGACAGCGCGGTGAGGGGGGTGCGCAGCTGGTGGGAGGCGTCGGCGGCCAGGCGGCGTTCCGCGGTCAGCATGCGGGCGATGCGCTCGGCGGAGGAGTCCAGGACGTCGGCGACCCGGTCCAGCTCGGGGACGCCGTAGCGCTTGTGCCGGGGGCGCGGGTCGCCCGAGCCGAGGCGTTCGGCGGTCTCGGCGAGGTCGGTGAGCGGGGAGGCGAGCCGGTTGGCCTGGCGGATGGCCAGCAGCACCGCCGCGACGACCGCGAGCAGCGCCACCAGGCCGATGATCAGCAGCGTGCGGCCGACCTCCCGGGTCACCCTGGAGCGGGGCTCCTCGACGGTGACCGTCTCGCCCTCCTCGCCCTTGGCCGTGGCCCGGATGACCTCGCCGGACGGCCTGGCGCCGACCTCGATGGCCTGCTGCCCGGGGATCCGGATCCGGGCGTAGCGGTCCTGGGTGACCTGGCCGCGCAGCACCTCCGCGCTGACCGTGCCGTCGCCGATGAGCCGGCTGTCGACGATGCTCGCCAGCCGCTGCGCCTCGGAGCCGACCCGTTCCCGGGCGCTGTTGGTGATCGTCCGCGTCTCCACGATGACCAGGGACACACCGAACACGGCGATGACGACGAGCACCACGGCGAGCGTGGACTGGATGAGACGACGACGCACAGGGGCCCTCCGAGCAGTGGCTCTACGACGACCAGTGTGCCAAGGGCGCGACACGCGCAGCCGGAACGTCCTGTCGGGCCGGCTCTGCTAGCTCTTCTCGAAGCGGAAGCCCACGCCTCGCACGGTCGCGATGTAGCGGGGGTTCGCCGCGTCGTCGCCGAGCTTCTTGCGCAGCCAGGAGATGTGCATGTCGAGCGTCTTGGTCGAGGACCACCAGGTGGTGTCCCAGACCTCCCGCATCAGCTGGTCCCGAGTGACGACCCGGCCGGCGTCCCGCACCAGCACCCGCAGCAGGTCGAACTCCTTCGCGGTGAGCTGGAGTTCCTCGTCGCCCATCCAGGCGCGGTGCGACTCGACGTCGATGCGCACGCCGTGCGTGGCGGGCGGCTGCTGCGGCTCCGCGGCGCCGCGCCGGAGCAGGGCCCGGACGCGGGCGAGCAGTTCGGCGAGCCGGAAGGGCTTGGTGACGTAGTCGTCGGCGCCCGCGTCCAGACCGACGACGGTGTCCACCTCGTCGGCGCGCGCGGTCAGGATGAGGATGGGCACGGTGTGGCCGTCGGCGCGCAGCCGGCGGGCGACCTCCAGGCCGTCCATGCCGGGCAGCCCGAGGTCCAGCACGACCAGGTCGACGCCCCCCTGCATCCCGGCGTCGAGCGCGGTGGGTCCGTCCTCACGCACCTCGACGTCGTACCCTTCCCGGCGCAGGGCGCGGGCCAGCGGCTCCGAGATGGACGCGTCGTCCTCGGCGAGCAGTACACGGGTCATGAGGTGATGGTAGACCGCCCCGGTCAGGAGCCGCGGTGTGATCGCCATCCCGGGTTCTTACCTTTGGGCGTACCGGCACGAACCTATGGGTACGAGGTGCGATCACCGGCCGACCTTGGAAAAGTGGCGTGCGGTTCCGCCTCGGCCTGTGATTCGCGTCTCAAGTCCCTCCATTTCCGACTCTGTCCTGCCGTATGGTGAATCTACGCCTGTAGCACCGCGGGGACCTTCGGCAAGGATGTCGCTGAAGGTCTCTTTTGCGTGCGGCCGGCCACCGCCGGCCTGGGAATGAACGATCAGCAAGGACCACAACCATGGCGTCCAGCCTGACGAAGGACTCGGCGATCCCGGGCATCCCCGGTTCCGAGCGGACCTTCTTCGGCCACCCCCGCGGACTGGCCACTCTCTTCATGACCGAGATGTGGGAGCGCTTCTCCTACTACGGCATGAAGGCCCTGCTCCCGCTGTACCTGGTGGCCCCGGGCGGCCTGCATCTGAGCGCGGCGACGGCGACCGCGATCTACTCGGTGTACCTGTCGCTCGTGTACCTGCTCGCCCTGCCCGGCGGCTGGTTCGCGGACCGCGTGCTCGGCCCCCGCAGGACGGTCGCCGTGGCCGGCACGGTCATCATGCTCGGGCACCTCACCCTGGCCCTGCCGAACGCGGGCACCTTCTACGCCGGCCTCGGCCTGGTCGCGATCGGTTCCGGCCTGCTGAAGGCCAACATCTCCACGATGGTCGGCCACCTCTACGACGGCCCGGACGACCCGCGCCGCGACGGCGGCTTCACCGTCTTCTACATCGGCATCAACCTGGGCGCCTTCGCCGCGCCGCTGGTCATCGGCACGGTCGGTGAGAACGTCAACTGGCACTTCGGCTTCGCGCTGGCCGCGCTCGGCATGGCGCTGGGCCTGACCCAGTTCCTGCTCGGCGGCCGCCACCTCAGCGCCCGCTCCAGCCTGGTGCCGACCCCGCTGTCGGCGGCGGAGAAGGCGGCCACCCTGCGCAAGTCGGCGTTCTGGGCCGCGCTGGCGGTCGTCTTCTACGCGGTCGTCGGCTTCTCCGGCCACTACACGCTGAACTGGCTGCTGGTGCCGATCACCCTGGCCGGGCTGCTCATCCCGGTGCTGGTCATCGCCCGCATCAAGCGGGACCGGGAGCTGGACCGGGCCGAGCAGTCGAAGATGTCGGCGTACATCTGGTTCTTCGTCGCCGCTGCCGTGTTCTGGATGATCTACGACCAGGGCGGCTCGACGGTGTCGCTGTTCGCCGAGTCCTCGGCGGACAACACGGTCTTCGGCTGGGAGTTCCCGGTCTCCTGGTATCAGTCGGTCAACCCGGTCATGATCATGGCGCTGGCGCCGCTGTTCGCCTGGGCCTGGCTGGCGCTGGCCCGGCGCGGCAAGGAGCCGAGCACCGCCGTGAAGTTCGCGATGGGCCTGGTGCTGATCGGCGCGTCCTTCTTCCTCTTCCTCGCCCCGCTGGCGATCGCGGACGGCGGTCACAAGGCGGCCGCGCTGTGGCTGGTCGGCATCTACTTCGTGCAGACGGTCGGCGAGCTGACGTTGTCGCCGGTGGGTCTGTCGGTGACGACGAAGATGGCGCCCGCGAAGTACGCCTCGCAGATGATGGGCGTGTGGTTCCTGGCCGTCACCGCCGGCGACGCCACGACCGGCCTGCTCTCCATCGCCGGCGTCGACCTGAACAAGACGGCCATCGTGGCCCTGGAGGCCGCACTCGCCGCCGTGGCCGGCGCGGCGGTGTGGATGTACCGCCGGAAGGTGAAGGCCCTCATGGGCGACGTCCACTGACCGCCGGCCGGCGCCCGCCGGCCACCCGCGCTCCGGAGAGGGCCGCCGCACCCGACGGGTACGACGGCCCTCCGCCGTACCCGCCCACGGCGACCCTTCAGCACCTGCGCGCGCTGCGGCCCTTCAGCACCGGACCGGTGCAATGAGCCTTTCCCGCGGCCCCATCGGGCGGTGCAGCGGGCCCTGCCCCGCCCGGCATGGGCCGACGGCACGCCGCCGCCGGCGCGCACGGCAGACCCTCGCCGCCGGCACCTTCGGCAGGCCACACCAACCGGTGCAGCGGCCCGCCGCCACCGACCGCACGACGGCACTTCACCGCCGGTGCGTGCGGCAGCCCATCGCCACCGACCGGCGCAGCGGGCCCTGCCCCGCCCGGCGTGGCCGGCGGCACTCCGCCGTCGGCCCGTGCGCCGACTCCCCACCACCAAGCGGTGCTGCGGCCCACCACGGTCGGCCGCGCGACGGCACTTCACCGGTAACGCGCGGCGGCGGCCCATCACCGGCGACAGGTGCAGCGGGTCTCCACCGGCTGCCGCACGGCAGACCCCCCGCCGGCATCTGTGGCGGGCCGCCGCCGACCGGCAGTGGCCCACCGCCGACCGCGCGACGGCACTTCGGCGGCGGCGCGCGACGGCCCGGCACCGCCCGCGGGTCCGGCGGCGCTTGGCCGTCAGCGCGTGCGCCGGCTCCTCTCCGCCGAGCGGTGCGGTGGCGCTTCGCCGTCGCGGTGGGCGGCGGGCCCTTCATCGACAGCCGTGCGGTGGCCTGCCGCCGGCGGCGGCTGTGGCGGGTCACCACCGCCGGCCGTGCAGCGGCGCTTCGTCGTCAGCGCGAGCTGCGGGCCGGCGCCGCCGACCGGTCCGGCGGCCGCTGGGCGGTGCTCCAGGGTCACCGCGTGCGGTGCCGCGGGCCGCGTGGTGGTGTTCCGCCGTCACCGTGTGCGGCGGCCCGGCAGGAAGGTGAACACCGCGCCGCCCAGCAGGACCGCTGTGCCGGCGACCAGGCCCAGGGCTTTCAGGGCGCCGTGGTCGTCCGCGCCCGTCGCCGCGAGTCCGCCGTCCGACGACGCCGAGCCGCCGGTCGCCGACGAACCGCCCGAGCCGCCCGAGGCGCCGTTCGCCTGCTGGGTGGTGTCCAGGGTCAGGGAGACCGCCGTCCTGTCGGGGGTGCACGTCGTGGTGGTGCCGAGGGCCTCGATGGTCAGCACGTCCGGGGAGAGCGTCGACCTGCCGGTCGCACCCGGCTTGTAGGTGCCGGTCAGGTCGGGGATCGCGATCGGGTCGCCCGACTTGATGTCCTCGGCGTTCACCGGTCCCTCCACGTGCACGGTGCCCTTGTCCGCGCCGCCCAGGACCACCTCCATCGACGGCTTGACCGAGCCCTTGGGGATGTCGGCCGGGCTGTTCATCACGGACTTCCCGAACCGCACGGTGAGGTCGAAGGCGCCGCCGTCCTTCTTGGCGTCGATCCGGATCGGCGAGGTCGCCTTCTTCTCCCCGATGGGGGACTGACAGGTGTACGGGATGTCGACCTGCTTGCCGGTGAAGTCGGTCTGCCCGCCCGATCCCGAGCCGGCGGTGTCCGAGCCCGCGCTGTCCCCGCCCGACGCGGAGGCGCTCGGCGTGCCCGTCCCGGACGGCGCCCCGGTGGGCGATCCGGTGGGCGACGCGGTGCCCGGTCCGGTGGGCGACGCGCTGGAGGTGCCGCCGTCGCCCGCCGCCACCTCGATGGTCGCCGCCTTCTGCACCGTCCCGGTAGGTGTGCACACGGTGTTCGTCGACATCGCGTTGACGGTGTACGCGTCCGGCGTCAGCGTCACCTCGCCGGGCGCCGTGAGCTTCAGGGTGCCCTTCATGTCGGACAGCGCCATGGCGCCGCCCTTGGGGATCGCCGGGTTCTTTCGCGGCCCCTGCATGGTGACGTCGGCGGTCTGCGCGCCGGCCGCCCTGAGGGTGCCGGACGGCTGGACGGAGTCCGCGGGCAGGTCGATGATGTCCGGGTTCTTCGACGCGGCCTGCACGAACTTCCACACGATGTCGACGGTGTCGCCCACCTTCGCCGTGGCGGGCGCGGTGATCTCGACCTTCGTGGTGCCGTCGACGGGGTCGATGCCGGCGGGCGGCACGCAGTGCGTCGCGTACGACACCTCCGCGGCCTGCGCGGAACCGGCCGTCAGGCCGAGCAGCGCGCCCGCGCCGCAGAGCACCGTCGCGGCGCCCACGGCACCCGCTCTCAGCCGGCCGGCCGGCGTGACTCTCCTTCGCTCGCTCACGGGGGTCCCTTCCTCCTGGTGGGAGTCGTGTGACTCGTCGGGCTGTCGTCGTGGGGTGCGCCCCCGGATCGGAGTCCGGGGTGAACCACGGCAGGGTCGAAGCGGAGGGTGGCGCCTGTTCCGCCCGCGCGGCGAACCGCGGCAGGCGCTCGGCGAGCCCCGGCAGACGCCGGGCGAGTCCCGGCAGACGCGGGCCGCGTCCCGGCAGACGCGGGCCGCGGTGCCGGACGCCGCGGGCGCGCCGCGGCCGGACCCGGTCCACCAGGGCCATGCCGGCCCGGAACACCGCGGCCGGCACCACCAGGAACACCAGCAGCCAGAACAGGGTCACGCCCCAGGGGCGCCCCACGCCCCAGGGCTGTTCGGCGAGGACCTTCCCGCCGTACTTGAGGGAGACGGTGTAGTCGCCGTGCGCGCCCCCCGTGAGCTCGACGGGCAGTTCGATCCGCGCCCGCTTCCCGGGCCGGATCGTGCCGCGCCACCGCTGGTCCTCCCACTGCGGGGCGAACACGCCGTGCGAGGTGCCAACCTGGAAGACCGGGTCCTTCACCGGGGACGTGCCGACGTTGCCGACGGTGAGCACCAGCGTGCGCGCGGGCGGGGCGCCGAACCAGGTGAGCAGCCCGCTCGAACCGTCGAGCCGGGTGTCGGTGAGGACCGACAGGCGTCCGCCGGCCGGCCGGGCGGGCAGCGGTTCGACGGCGTGCCCGGCCACCTGGAAGACGGCGTCGGCCTGGGCCCGCGCGCCGGTCACGGTGGCCACGTGCACCACGCACGGGCACGGCACCGGCGGCTCGGCGACCGGCAGCTTCCGGCTGAAGGAGCCGTGGGCGTCGGTGGTGACGGCCCGGCCGTCGGCGTTGGCGCAGGAGTTGGTGCCGCCGGGCACGCCGCGCGACGGCACGGCCTGCCCGCAGATCAGCACCATCAGCAGCGCGTGCGCCCACCAGCCGCTGCCGCGGACGGTGACCGAGCCGCCGGTGCCCGCCTGGGACGTCGACAGCTCGACGGCCGGCCCGTCGGCGGCCACCGCCGTGCCCGCCGCCGTCGGCAGCAGTGGCAGCAGCAGGGCGAGCACCGCCGCCAGCGCCGCGATCCGCACCGCGCGCTTCACGTCCCGGCTCCCGTCGGCTCGGCCTCCACCGGCGGGGACGCGGGCGCGGCGCCACCCGGACGGCGCGTACGACGCAGTACGGCGAACAGGGCGCCCGCGGCCGCCACCGCCCCGGCGGCCCCCGGCACCGCGCCCCGGGGCACGAAACGGGCCCGCGTCGCCGCGCTGCCGCGCGCCCCGCCCGCCGCCGTCACCGTCAGCCGCACGTCGACCGCGTCCAGCGCCGGGCGGCCGGGCCAGGGCTCGGTGAGTCGCAGGCGGCGGCCGGGCGGCAGCCGGACGGGCAGGCTGCGCGGGGGCCTGTCCAGGACCGCGCCGAACAGGCCGTCGGCGTGCACGGCGAGCCGGGGCGCCAGGACGGTCGTGCCGCGGTTGACCAGCTCGTAGGCGATGCCGTCGGCGCGTACGGTCACGTGCTCGACGGTCAGCGCGGACAGGGCGGGCCCGCCGGCCCTCAGCCGCAGCGGCACCGACCGGGAGCGGCCGTCGGCGTCACGGGCGACGATCTCGCCGGCCCGGTCGCCGGAGGCGGTCACGGTGAAGGGCACCTCCGCCCGGGTGCGGGCCGGGACCCGGACCCGGGCGGCGGCGAAGACGACGTGGACGCCGCTGCCGTACAGCCGCACGGTGACCGCCCGCCCGCCGCGGTTCGTCACGGACACCGTGTCCCGCAGGACCGTCCCCGCGGGGCCCTCGGCGTAGAAGGCGGGGCGGGAGCCGCCGGCGGGCGCGAGGGACCAGCCGTCGGCCGCGGCGGCCGCCGGGGCGGCGGTCAGCAGGAGCAGGGCGGGCAGGCACAGGGCGACACGGGCGGCGGACGGCATCGGCGGCTCCAGCGGGAAGGCGCGGCGGCCTCGTTCGTACGACCTCGTTCGTACGGCTTCGTTCGGGCGGCTTCGTTCGGGCGGCTTCGTTCGGGCGGCTTCGTTCGGGCGGCTTCGTTCGGGCGGCTTCGTTCGGGCGGTCAGGGGTCAGCGGCGCGCCGTCTGGTGGCGCCGGGTCAGCCACAGCGCGCCCGCGGCGCCGGTGAGCAGCACGGTGCCGCCGAGCGTGCCGAGGGCGATCGCCGAGTCCTCGGGGCCGGTCTGCGGGAGGCTGTCGCCGGTGCCGGCGCCGCTCTGGGCGCCGCCGCCGCTCTGCGTGCCCCCGGAGGAGCCGCCGCCGCCCGCTGCCGTCACGTCGAGGGTCAGCGACGGTCCCGGGTCGTTCGAGGGGGTGCAGGTGGTGGTCGTGCCGAGCGCCTTGATGGTCAGCACGCCCGCGGTGAAGGTGACCTTGCCGGTCTTCTTCGGGGTGTACGTGCCCGACAGGTCACTGATCTTGATGGGCGTGTTGGCGGGGATGGCGGCCTGGTTGGCGGGGCCGGTGACGGACAGGGTGCCGCTGTCGGCGCCGCCCAGCTCGATGGTGGCGCTCGGGTTCATCGCGCCCTTGCCCAGTTCGACCGGGCTGGAGGAGACGCCCTTCTGCCACGACATGGTGATCCGGTAGCCGCTGCCGCTCTTGACGCCCTTCATGTCGATGGGCGAGACGGCGCTCTTGTCGCCGATCGGCGTCTTGCACCGGTAGTCGACGTCGACGACCTCGGCATGGGCTGCGGGGGCGGCCATCAGCACCGCCGAGCCGGCCAGGGCCGCGGCGGACGCGAGCGCGGCGGTTCGTTTCCGGTACGACACGGTTCCGCTCCCTTTCCTGTCTCCTGACGCTTCCTGACGGCACATCAGATCGGGCCGTCAAGGTACGCCCGGGGCCGGAAGAGGGGAAGACACGGTACGGGCCGGAGTTGTGCGGATCCGGCGTGCGTACGGGGGAGTTGACGATCGGCCGGCGCCCCGCCTCCGGGGCCGGCCTCGGCGACAGTCGCACACCGGGCGGACGGGCACGGGCACCCGACCGGGACCGGAATCGGCGTGCGCGCCGGGGCAGGGGGCGGCGTGACCCGCACGCCGTACGTCTGGGCAGCGGCCTGCCCAGGGCGGGCTCAGGCCGGTGCGCCGAGCTCCGCCCAGACGGTCTTGCCCGCCGCTCCCTGCGTGCGTACGACCCCCCAGTCCAGGCACAGCCGCTGCACGATGAACATGCCGTGGCCGCCGGGGCGGCCCGCGCGGTGCGGGTTGCGCGGGGCCGGCTGGCCCCCGCCGCGGTCGGAGACCTCCACGCGGATCACCTTGTTGTCACAGGTGATGCCCAGCTCGTCCGGCCCCTCGGCGTGCAGGCAGGCGTTGGTGACCAGTTCGGAGACGACGAGCAGGACGTCCTCGGCGGCGGCCCGCCGGTCGGCGGTGGCGGCGGGCAGCCATCCCCACGCGTACAGCGCCTGCCGGGTGAAGTCGCGGGCGAGCGGCACGACCCCGCTCTCGCCGTCGAAACTCAGTCTGCGGACCTGGCGCCCCCCGGACGATGCGGATGCCGCCGACGACGCGGCCGCGTCCCCGCCGGACGCCCCGGTCACGGGCGCGCCCCCCTCGGACGCCCCGGAAGCGCCGCTGGGCTCCGGGCCGCGGTCGCCCGGCGAGCAAGGCCGGGTGGTGCTCATCAGCGCTTCACCTCACCGATTCACCAGTTCATCATTCAGGAGTCAGTACGTGGCCGGGCGGCGGATGCGCCGCTCTGCCTGCCGACAATGTTTCAGGATGTCTCCTGCCCGACCGGACCGGTGGAACACCCCTCGTTTCGGCACGGAAGGCGTGACGCCCGGAAAGTGCCGGTCGTGCAGGGGCGCCCCGAGCCCGACACCGGACTGAACGCCCGGCCGGGTCAGCCCGCCTCGTCGGCCTCGTCGGCGAGGGCCGCCTCCAGCGTGTCATGGATGGCGAACACCGCGTCCGCCCCCGTGATCTCGAAAACCCGTGCCACCACGGGCAGCATCCCCGCGAGGTGCACCCCGCCGCCCGCCGCCTCGGCTTTCAGCCGCGCGCCGAGCAGCACGTTCAGCCCGGTGGAGTCGCAGAACTCCAGCCGTGAGCAGTCCACGACCAACCGCTTGTGTCCCTTGTCGAGGCAGTCCTCGAGCGGCTCACGCAACAGATCGGCCGTGTGGTGGTCCAACTCGCCCGCCGGGGTCACGACGGCACTGGAGCCCTCTTCCCGAACCTCCACCAGTAGCCGGCCAGACTGTGCGCTGCCGACCGTCCCGCGGTCCATGCCGTCTCTCTCTCCCGACGTCGAGGCTGCTGACTGACGCCCTCGAACACTACGCCTTCTCCACACTCTCCGACACCCGAACAACCCCAAGCAAACGGACATATCCCGACGTAGCGCACTTGCGAGGGGCTCGGGGAAGCGGGTAGGGCTAGATAAACACGCAACCGACACGGCCGGCTTTGGAGGCGCCGCACACCGCAGTGCAGGTACTGGCTTCGGCAGCCAAATGCCGAGAACGATGGAGGACACCATGTCACCCCGGCTCGACGCATCGCGTTCCCGTCAGGAGACGCCGGCCCCCATTCCGGAACCTCTGGATCCCGCGGAGGACGACGACGCGGACGCTGCCGCCGGGCTTGCCGGGCTCCCGGAGATCCCCCCGTACGACGAGGTGGGACCGGTCGACGCCCGCGCCCTCTCCAAGACCCTCTTCGAGCGGCTGGAATCCCTCGAGGAAGGCACCCACGAGTACGCCTACGTCCGCAACACCCTCGTGGAGCTGAATCTCGCCCTGGTCAAGTTCGCCGCCTCCCGGTTCCGCTCCCGCAGCGAGCCGATGGAGGACATCGTCCAGGTCGGCACCATCGGCCTGATCAAGGCGATCGACCGCTTCGAGCTCTCGCGCGGAGTCGAGTTCCCCACGTTCGCGATGCCGACCATCGTCGGCGAGATCAAACGATTCTTCCGCGACACGTCGTGGTCCGTGCGTGTCCCGCGCCGGCTCCAGGAGCTGCGGCTCGACCTGGCCAAGGCCGGTGACGAGCTGGCCCAGCAGCTGGACCGCGCGCCGACGGTGGCGGAGCTGGCCGAACGCCTCGGCATCTCCAACGACGAGGTCGTCGAGGGCATGGCGGCGTCGAACGCGTACACCGCCTCCTCGCTGGACGCCCAGCCGGAGGAGGACGACGCGGAGGGCGCGCTCGCGGACCGCATCGGCTACGAGGACCACGGCATCGAGGGCATCGAGTACGTCGAGTCGCTGAAGCCGCTGATCGCCGGGCTGCCCCCGCGTGACCGGAAGATCCTCTCCCTGCGCTTCGTGGCGGGCATGACCCAGTCGGAGATCGGCGAGGAGCTGGGCATCTCGCAGATGCACGTGTCCAGGCTGCTGTCACGGACGCTGGTGCGGCTGCGCAAGGGGCTGACCGTCGAGGAGTGACGCCCGCGCTCATGGACGGCCGCTCCCGGACGACGCCCTTCACGGGCGGTCCGTCCGGGAGCGGCCGTCGGGCAGCGGCCGTCCAGCGGCGGCCGTCGGGCAGCGGCCCGCCCGGTCAGTGGAGGCGCGTGCCCCGCCGCCAGACGCCGGTGACCAGCGGGACGCCGGGACGGTAGGCCAAGTGGACGTGGCTCGGCGCGTCGAGGACGATCAGGTCCGCGTACGCGCCCGGCCGGAGGCGGCCGATGTCGTCCCGGCGCAGGGCCGCCGCCCCGCCCGCCGTGGCGGACCACACCGCCTCGTCCGGCGTCATCCGCATGTCCCGCACGGCGAGCGCGACGCAGAACGGCATCGACGAGGTGAACGACGAGCCCGGGTTGCAGTCCGTCGACAGCGCGACGGTGGCCCCGGCGTCCAGCAGGCGCCGGGCGTCCGGCCACTCGGCGCGGGTGGAGAACTCCGCGCCGGGCAGCAGGGTGGCCACGGTGTCGCCGTGCGCGAGGGCGTCGACGTCGGCGTCGGTGAGGTGGGTGCAGTGGTCGGCGCTGGCCGCGCCCAGCTCGACGGCCAGCTGCACGCCGGGGCCGTGCGACAACTGGTTCGCGTGGACGCGCGGACGCAGGCCCCTGGCCCGGCCGGCGGTGAGGACAGCGCGGGCCTGGTCGCCGTCGAAGGCGCCCTTCTCGCAGAAGACGTCGATCCAGCCGGCGTGCGGCGCGCAGGCGTCGAGCATCTCGCCGGTGACGAGGTCGACGTAGCCGGCCGGGTCGTCGGCGTGCTCCTCGGGGACGACGTGGGCGCCGAGGTAGGTGACCTCCTCGGTGTGGCGGGCGGCGATGCGCAGGGAGCGGGCCTCGTCGGCGACGGTCAGGCCGTAGCCGGACTTGGTCTCCATGGTGGTCGTGCCCTGGCGCAGGGCCTCGGCGAGGTAGCGCGTGAGGTTGGCCTCCAGCTCCTCGTCGCTCGCGGCGCGGGTGGCGGCGACGGTGGTGCGGATGCCGCCCGCGCGGTAGGCCCGGCCGGACATGCGGGCGTTGAACTCCCGGGTCCGGTCCCCCGCGAAGACCAGGTGGGAGTGCGAGTCGACGAAGCCGGGGAGGACCGCCCGGCCCTCGGCGTCGACCCGGTTGTCAGTGGCGGGTGCTTTGCTTGACTCACCGGTCCACACGACACGGTCGCCCTCGATGACGAGCGCCGCGTCCTGGACCAGTCCGAGGGGAGATCCGTCACCGAGGGAGGGGTCGTTGGTGATCAGCGTGGCGATGTTGACGATGGCTGTGCTACTGGCTGTGCTGCTGCTCATGGCGTCCTCGGTGATGGTGGGGTTCCCTCGCGCAGAGCCGCGACGGCCCGGGCGAGAGCCTGCGGCACGTCCGGCACGAGGGTGTGCGCCCCGTCGCGCACGATGTGCCGGCCCGCGACGACCGTGTGCCGTACGTCGGCCGCCGTCGCGGCGAATACGGCGGTCTCGGCGCCGAGCCGGGGCAGCGTGCCGGCCGTCCTGACGGAGTCCAGCGCGATCGTCGTGAAGTCGGCGAGCGCGCCCTGTTCGATCCGGCCGGCCCCGTCCCAGCCGAGCGCGGCGTGACCGTCGGCGGAGGCGGCGCGCAGCAGGGCGGCGGCCGTCCAGTGGCCGCGGGTGCGGGTGCGCAGCCGTTCGTCCAGTTCCATGGCGCGCGCCTCTTCCAGCAGGTCGACGACGGCATGGCTGTCGGAGCCGAGGCTGAGCGGGGAGCCTGCGGCCTGCAGCGCGGCGGCGGGTCCGATGCCGTCCGCGAGGTCCCGCTCGGTGGTCGGGCACATGCAGGTGCCGGTGGAGCTGCCGCCGATCAGGGCGATGTCCTCGTCGGTGAGGTGCGTGTTGTGGACGCCGGTGGTGCGCCGGCCGAGGACGCCGTGGTCGGCGAGCAGCCGGGTGGGCGTGCAGCCGTGGGCGGCCAGGCAGGCGTCGTTCTCGGCGGTCTGCTCGGACAGGTGCACGTGCAGCGGGGCGCGCCGCTGCTCGGCCCACCGCGCCACGGTCGCCAGCTGGCCCGCGGGCACGGCCCGCACGGAGTGGATCGCCGCTCCGATCCGCGCATGATCGCGTTCCTTGAGAACTGAACAGCGTTCGGCCCAGGCGTCGGCGTGTCCGTCGGAGAAGCGCAGCTGGTGGGCGCCTGGCGGCTCGCCGAAGCCGGAGGAGAAGTAGGCGGTGTCGAGGAGGGTGATGCGGATGCCGGCCTCGGCGGCGGCCGCGATCAGCGCCTCGCCCATCGCGTTGGGGTCGGCGTAGGGCGTGCCGCCGGGGGCGTGATGCACGTAGTGGAACTCGCCGACAGCCGTGATCCCGGCCAGCGCCATCTCGGCGTACACGGCGCGGGCGAGGGCGTGGTAGGTGTCCGGGGTCAGCCGGTCGGCGGTCGCGTACATGATCTCGCGCCAGGTCCAGAAGGTGCCGGAGCCGACCTGGACGGTGGAGCGCAGGGCACGGTGGAAGGCGTGGCTGTGCGCGTTGGCGAGGCCGGGCAGGGTCAGGCCGCGCAGGATCGCGGCGCCCGGCGGCGGGGCGGGCGTGTCCCTGCGGACGGCGGTGACGCGGCCGTCCGCGACCTCGACGGCGACCCCCGGCTCGACGTGGGTGCCGAGCCAGGCGTGCTCCAGCCAGTACGTGTGGGTCGCCGTCACCTGCAGGCCAGTCCTTCCAGTACGTCGGCGAGCGCGAGCACCCCGGCCGCGCAGTCGTCCTCGGCCGCGGACTCGGCCGGGGAGTGCGAGACGCCGGTGGGGTTGCGCACGAACAGCATGGCGGTCGGAATGCTCCCGGCGAGGATCCCGGCGTCGTGTCCTGCTCCGGTACCCAGCACGGGCACATTCAGCCGACCGCTCTCCCGGTTCCCGGCTCCCAGAATGCGGGCGATCTCGTCGCGCAGGACGTTGTCGAACTCGACGACCGGCGTGAAGGACTCGCGGACGACGTCGAGGTCGACGCCGTGTTCCCGGGCGTGGTCGCGGGCCGCGGCCTCCACGGCCGCGACCACGGTGTCCAGGCCGTCCTGGTCGGCGGCGCGGGAGTCGAGCCAGCCGCGCACCAGGGACGGCACGGCGTTGACGCCGTTCGGCTCGACCGCGACCTTGCCGAAGGTGGCGACGGCGCCGGCCAGCCGGGCCTCGCGCCGGGCGGCGAGCACGGCCTCGGCGTACGGCAGCATCGGGTCGCGGCGGTCCGCCAGCCGGGTGGTGCCCGCGTGGTTGGCCTCGCCCCGGAAGTCGAACCGCCAGCGTCCGTGCGGCCAGATGGAACTCGCGATGCCGACGGCGTCACCGGACAGGTCCAGGGCCCGGCCCTGCTCGACGTGCAGTTCGACGAACGCGCCGATGCGGGCGAGCCGTTCCGGGTCCGGCCCGATGGCCTCGGGGTCGTAACCGGCGGCCTCCATGGCCCGGGGCAGCGTGACGCCGTCGGCGTCGGTCAGCAGGTGCGCCTGCCGGGCGGTGAGCTTCCCGGAGGTCAGCCGTGAGCCGACGCAGGCGAGCCCGAACCGGGCGCCCTCCTCGTCGCCGAAGTTGACGACGGCCACGGGCTTGGCGAACCGCGCTCCCCTGCCGCGCAGTTCGTCCAGGGCGGCGAAGGCCGACACGACGCCCAGGGGGCCGTCGAAGGCGCCTCCGTCGGGCACGGAGTCCAGATGCGACCCGGTGACAACGGCGTCCCCCCGGGCCGGATCGCCCAGCCAGGCCCACTGGTTGCCGTTGCGGTCGACCTCGTGGGTCAGTCCGCGCGCCTCCGCCTGCTCCCGGAACCAGGCCCGGCACTCGGCGTCGGCGCCGGTCCAGGCGAACCGGCGGTAGCCGCCGGACTCGGGGTGCCGGCCGACGGGGCGCAGCCGGTCCCACATCTCGTGGAAGGAGTCGCCGGCCGCAACGGGCCGCACGGCGGCCCCCGGCACGTCGGCCGGTGCGTCGGCCGATACGTCAACCGGTGCGTCGGCCGGTGCGGGCGGCGACGGAACCCCGGCTCCCGCCGACGGGGCGCCGGTCCCGCCCGCGTGCCTGTCCGCGCCCTCGTACCGGCTCACGCCCTCGTTCCGCTTCACGCCTCGTCACCCTCGCGCATCGGGATGCGCACGCCGCGTTCCTGGGCGACCGACTCCGCGATGTCGTAGCCCGCGTCCACGTGCCGGACGACGCCCATGCCGGGGTCGTTGGTGAGCACACGGCGGATCTTCTCCCCGGCCAGCGGCGTGCCGTCGGCCACCGTCACCTGCCCGGCGTGGATCGACCGGCCCATGCCGACGCCGCCGCCGTGGTGGATGGACACCCAGGAGGCTCCCGAGGCCACGTTGACCATGGCGTTCAGCAGCGGCCAGTCGGCGATCGCGTCGGACCCGTCGAGCATCGCCTCGGTCTCCCGGTAGGGGGAGGCCACCGAGCCGCAGTCGAGGTGGTCGCGCCCGATGACGACCGGCGCGGCCAGTTCCCCGCTCGCCACCATGTCGTTGAAGCGCTCGCCGGCCTTGTCCCGCTCGCCGTAGCCGAGCCAGCAGATACGGGCGGGCAGGCCCTGGAAGTGGACCCGCTCCCCCGCCATCCGGATCCACCGGGCGAGGGACTCGTTCTCGGGGAAGAGCTCCAGGATCGCCCGGTCGGTCTTGGCGATGTCGGCCGGGTCGCCCGACAGCGCGGCCCACCGGAACGGGCCCTTGCCCTCGCAGAACAGCGGGCGGATGTAGGCGGGGACGAAGCCGGGGAAGGCGAACGCCCGGTCGTACCCGGCGAGTTTCGCCTCACCGCGGATGGAGTTGCCGTAGTCGAAGACCTCGGCGCCGGCGTCCATGAAGCCGACCATGGCCTCCACGTGCCGGGCCATCGACTCGCGGGCGCGGGTGGTGAACCCGGCCGGGTCCTTGGCGGCGGCCTCGGCCATGTCCTCGAAGGCGACACCGAGCGGCAGGTAGGACAGCGGGTCGTGGGCCGAGGTCTGGTCGGTGACGATGTCGACGGGGGCGCCCATGGCGAGGAGCTGCGGGACGAGTTCGGCGGCGTTGCCCAGGACGCCGATGGACAGCGGGCGGCGGGCGTCACGGGCCTCGACGGCCAGCTGGAGGGCGTGGTCGAGGGAGTCGGCCCGCACGTCGAGGTAGCGGTGCTCGATGCGGCGCTCGATGGCGCGCGGGTCGCAGTCGACGCAGATCGCCACGCCGTCGTTCATGGTGACGGCGAGCGGCTGGGCGCCGCCCATGCCGCCGAGCCCGGCGGTGAGGGTGATCGTCCCGGCGAGGGTGCCGCCGAACCTCTTCGCGGCGACGGCGGCGAACGTCTCGTAGGTGCCCTGGAGGATGCCCTGGGTGCCGATGTAGATCCAGGAGCCGGCGGTCATCTGGCCGTACATGGTCAGGCCGAGGGCCTCCAGCCGGCGGAACTCCTCCCAGGTGGCCCAGTCGCCGACCAGGTTGGAGTTGGCGATGAGGACGCGCGGGGCCCACTCGTGGGTCTGCATGACGCCGACCGGGCGGCCGGACTGGACGAGCATGGTCTCGTCCTGCTTGAGGGTCTTCAGCGTGCGGACCATCGCGTCGAAGGAGCGCCAGTCGCGGGCCGCCTTGCCGGTGCCGCCGTAGACGACGAGCTTGTCGGGGTGCTCGGCGACCTCGGGGTCGAGGTTGTTCTGCAGCATCCGCAGGGCGGCTTCCTGCTGCCAGCCCAGCGCGCTCAGGTCCGTACCGCGCGGCGCTTTTACGGGGCGGGGTCCTGACATGGTGTGCCTCCTGGCGGATCGCTGCCGACGGTTTTTTTGCTCTCGCTATTCACATCCTCACTTTCTGAATAGAACTAGTCAATACGTCCGTGGGCGAGCGCGCCCGGGGCCGCGGGTGTTTCGCTGGACCCATGGCCATGGGTGACCACGGGACGGGGGACGCGGTGGACGGGAACGACAGGGGTGACGGCCTTCACGAGGACCGGGCCGCCCGGCGCGACGAGGCCGTGCGGGCCGCCGTGGAACAGGGGCTGCTCGGGCCCGCCACCCCCATCGTCGGCCTTCTGGACGTCACGGGCATCCGGGAGTCGGCGGCGCGGCTGCGGGCCGCGTTCGAGGCGGTCGTCGCCCCCGGCACGCCGGTGCTGCACGCCTTCGCCGTGAAGGCGACCCCGCTGGTGCCGGTGCTGCGGCTGCTGCACGAGGAGGGCATCGGCGCGGAGGTGGCGAGCCCGGGCGAGCTGGCACTCGCTCAGGCGGCCGGGGTGCCGCCCGGGCGGACGGTCCTCGACTCGCCCGCCAAGACGCCGGCCGAGCTGCGCGAGGCGCTGGAGCTGGGGATCGCGGTGAACGCCGACAATCCGCAGGAGCTGGCGCGCATCGACGGCCTGATCGGGTCCGCCGCCGGCCGCTCACCGCTCGGGCTCCGGGTGAACCCGCAGGTCGGCGGGGGCGCCATCGAGGCGCTGTCGACGGCCACCGAGACCTCGAAGTTCGGGGTGGCGCTGCGCGACGAGGGGGCGCGCGCCTGGGTGGTGCGGGCGTACGCCGAGCGGCCGTGGCTGACCCGGCTGCACGCGCACACCGGTTCGCAGGGCGTCCCGCTGCCGCTGATGGCGCGGGGCGTGGCCGAGACGTACGCGCTCGCCGAGGAGATCAACCGGCGTGTCGGACGGCGGCAGGTCGACACGATCGACATCGGCGGCGGGCTGCCGGTGAACTTCTCCTCGGACGCGACGACACCGACGTACGCGCAGTACGCGCGGCTGCTGCGGGAGACGGTGCCGGGGCTGTTCGACGGGCGGTACGGGCTGGTCACCGAGTTCGGGCGGTCGCTGCTGGCCAAGCACGGCACGGTGGTGGCGCGGGTGGAGTACGCCAAGAGCGCCGGCGGGCGGCCGGTCGCGGTGACGCACGCGGGCGTGCAGGTGGCGACGCGGACGGTGTACGTGCCGGGGGCGTGGCCGCTGCGCGTCGCCGCGTACGACGCCGAGGGGCGGCCGAAGCAGGGGCCGCCGGTCGTGCAGGACGTCGCCGGCCCGGCGTGCTTCGCGGGCGACCTGCTCGCCGAGGCCCGCCCGCTCCCGCTGCTCGAACAGGGCGACCACGTGGCGGCGCTGGACACCGGCGCGTACTACTTCGCGCACCACTACGCCTACAACTCCCTGGTCCGGCCCGCGATCCACGGCTTCGCCCCGGACGGCCGCGGCGGCGTCGCCTTCGCGACCGTGCGCGAGGAGCAGAGCCTGGCCGAGGTGGTCGCCGAGTCGGGAGGGGCGCACGCCGGTTCGCTCACCACCCTGGGCGCTCCCAGTCGCCGTTGACGCATGCCCGCGGCTCTGCAGTCCCCTTGTTCTCCGCGGTTTTCGCGACCTGGAAAGCCGTCCCACCCTAGTGGTCCGGAGCATGTTCCGCCGGAAAATGCCGGAAGGCTCACCCGTCGCGCACACGTTGCGTAGTTTCGGCGTCACTCAGCCGAACCCCAGGCGGGAGGGGAGCCACGGTGCCCGGAATCGACGAGTGCCTGCTGGAAGCCATGCGACTGCCCGGTGCCCGGGGCGCCGCACTGGTCGACTGGATCAGCGGGCTTGCCCTGGGCACCGTGGGCGAGTCGCCGGGGGGCGATCACGAGACGGCCGCCGCCGAGGCCGCCGAGATCGCCCGCCTCGCCGCGGAGCAGCGCGTCTTCGCGCCCGCCGACGATCCCGACGGCGCCGCGGGCGCGGACGTCGATCCGCCGGTCGAGGATCTGATCCTCAGCAACCGGGACAGCTACCACGTGCTGCGGTTCGTGGGGACGTCCTTCGACGGCAGCGTGGTCCTGCACCTGTGGCTGGCCCGCGCGGAGGGCAACCTGGCGCTGGCCCGCATCCGGCTGGGCGAGATGGCCGAACGGCTGGTGCTGGCATGACCGTCGTCGGGACGACCGAACCCCCGAGACTGCCCGTGCGGCACTGGGCGGAGGCACGCGAGCGCGGCCGGGGCGGGGTCTCCCCCATGCTGACCCGGCTCGCCGCCGAGCGGGCCACCGGCGTCCTGGTCCGCGAGCGCGGCACGCTCCACCTCGCCGAGGGCCTGGTGGTGGACGCCGAGAGCCCGGCGGCGCCCGGACTGGACGTCCTGCTCACCGCCCACGGCACGGTCGCCGCGGGCACCTGGCGGCAGGCGCTCGCCGCGGCCGACGGCGACCGTCTGCACACCGCCCGCGCGCTGGCCGACAGCGGCCGGCTCCCCTTCGGCACGCTGGAGATGTGCCACCTGGCCGCCCTGTACGACGCGGCGTTCTTCGCCCTGGCGCCCAGCAGCACCCCCGGCCGGTTCCGCTACGGCGACGCCGGCCGGCCCGTGGCCGTACGCCCCGTCCCCGTGGAGGCCGTGGAGCACGAGACCCTGCGCCGCCGCGACCTGCTGCACCGCATCTGGCCGGACCCGCGCACGGACGACGTCCCGCTGCTGCGCACCGGCCTCGCCGCGGCCCCCGCGCTCACCCGCCGCCAGCGGGTGGTACTGGACCGAGTGAACGGCGTCCGCACGGCCACGGACATCGCCCGGGAGCTCGGCCGGCCGGCCTTCCACACGCTGGTGGACGTACGGCGGCTGACCGCGGCCGGAGTCGTGCGCGGCCCCACCACCGGCCGCGGTCCCTCCCCCGCGACCGGCACCGGCCGCCGTCCCGCACCCGCGGCCGGCACCGCTCCCGCCCCCGGCCGCGGTCCCGCCCGCGTGACCGGCACCGCTCCCGCCCCCGGCCACGGTCCCGCCCGCGGCGGCGACCCGCCCCCCGACCTCGCCGGCCCGCTGCCGGCGCACTTGTCGACCGACCCCCATATCACCTTGCTGAAGAGGCTCAGGGATGCGCTGGAGGCCCTTTGAGAGGAGACCCCGGATGGCTGCCGACCCAGACATCCTCGACGAGTTGCGCCGCCTGCGGGCCCGAGTGCCCCAGCTCACCGGCGCCCTGGCGACCGGCGTCGACGGCGTCGTCCTCGCCCAGGACACCCCCGGTGTGGCACCGGAGGGCGTGGCCGTGCTGATCACGAGCGCGCACGGCCTCGCCGTGAAGCTGGCGGACGCGACGGGGCAGGGCGACTTCCGCGAACTGCTGGTGCGCGGCGGGTACGGCTACGTCGCCACGTACACGGCCGGCCCCAGCGCCGTGCTGACCCTGCTCGCCCAGGACCGCGTCAACGTCGGCCGCCTGCTGCTGGAGGGCCGCCGCGCCGGCGCCCGCATCGGCGAACTCCTCGAGGAGCGCCGGGCGGGCACGGCGCCCGCGAGGCAGGCCAGGGCCGCGAAACCCGCCGCCAAGGGTGCCGGCGCCCGGACCGGAACCGCGCGCGCCCCGCGCCCGACCACCACCGACCCCGTTACCGACACGCACAGTTGAACCGAGAGGAACCACAGTCATGGCCAACACCGAGACCGCGCTGAAGGAAGCGCTCGCCTCCATCGAGGGCGCGACCGGCGTCGCGCTCGTCGACTACACCAGCGGCATGGCACTCGGCACGATGGGCGGCGGCAAGAGCTTCGACCTCAACGTCGCCGCCGCCGGCAACACCGATGTCGTCCGCGCCAAGATGCGCACGATGGAGCACCTGGGGCTCAAGGGCCAGATAGAGGACATCCTGATCACGCTGTCCGACCAGTACCACCTGATCCGCCTGCTCAGCGGCCGCGGCGGCAACGGCCTCTTCCTCTACCTGGTGCTCGACGGCAAGCGGGCCAACCTGGCGATGGCCCGCCACCAGCTGAAGAGGATCGAGGAGGAGCTGGAGGTCTGACCTCCCGCCCCTCAGACGAGCGCCGCGGTGCGGCGCCGCGCCCCGCCCGGGGCCGCGTCGCCCGCCGCGATGCCCGTGCTGCGGTACCCCTTGACCGCCTTGCCGGCCGGGCGGCCGCCGTTCGCGGCGAGCCAGTCGACCCGCACCCACAGCAGGGCGTCCCCGGCCCTCTCCAGCCGCCCGAGCCAGGCCGCCTTCAGCCGCAGCCCGGCGCCGCACCCGGCGAGCAGCATGCCGCCCGCGGCGGGCACCGCGAAGGACCCGCCGAGCGCGGCGGCGAAGCCGAGCAGCAGCCACCAGCGGTGTCCGCGGCGCCAGTTGCGCACGCTCACCGCACGGTCCTGCAGCACGTCGTGCCTGCCGGCGCGGACGGCGGAGCGGGCGAGTCCGGCGTAGCGCTTGCGCCGGGCGCACACCACCACGGCCGCCGCGACGATGAACAGCGCCGCCCCGGCCATGACGCCGATCCGGCGGCCGGTCAGCCCCGGCACCAGCAGCCCGGCGCCCGCCGAGAACACTCCGAGCCACCACAGGGGCGCCGCCCCCGCGCGTACGACGACGGCCACCCGAGCCAGGCCGTACGCCCGACGATCTCCGCGTGCCACGTTCACCCTCCTCGTCGTCCAGGCACAGTGCTTGTCCGGCGGGCAGATTAGCGAGCGAAGGTGAGACGAGTCTGAGGAACGCCGCGTCCGGCCGCGCCCGTCTACTCCACGAACAGGCCCCGGGTCGCCGCGCGCGCGTCGAACTCCTCCAGGCGGGCCTGCGCCTCGGGCAGGTCGTCGCACATCGCCTCCAGCAGGACCCGGCCCAGCAGCATCGGCGCGCAGGCGGTGTCGAAGGCGAGGCCGGTGCCGACGGGGGCCGGCAGCAGCAGGTCGGACACCTTGGCGACCGGCGCGAAAGCCGAGTCGGCGACGGTGACGACGGTCAGCCCGGCCTCCCTGGCGAACGTCAGCGTGTCCACGACCTCGCGCGGATGCCGGGGCAGGGCGAAGCACAGCAGCGCGCCGGCCCCGGCGCGCACGGCCGCCTCGATGCGGTCCTGGATCATCGTGCCGCCCTCGTTGAGCAGCCGGACGTCCGGATGGACCTTGGCGGCGAAGTAGGCGAAGCCGTGGGCCTGGGAGGCGGCGGCCCGCAGGCCGAGGACGGGCAGGGGCCGCGAGGCTGCCAGGATCCGCCCGGCCCGCTGCACGGGCCGCGGGTCGGCCAGCACCTCGGCGAGGTGCCGGAGGTTCTCGATCTCGGCCTCCACGGCCTGCTGGTAGGCGTTGTACGGCCCCGCCTCGGCGGCCGGCTCGGCGGGCGCGACCTCGCGCAGGTGCCGGCGCAGTGCCGGGTAGCCGTCGAAGCCGAGGGCGACGGCGAAACGGGTCACGGACGGCTGGCTGACCCCGGCCAGCTCGGCCAGCTCCACGCTGGACAGGAACGGGACGTCGGCGGCCCGCCGGACCATGCTGTGCGCGATGCGCCGCTGCGTCGGCGTCAGCCGGTGCCCCTCGAACAGCGCCTGCAGCCGTGCGGCCGGGCTGTCGGCCGCTCCGGCGGCCGGTGCGGCCAAGCTGTCGGCCACCCCCGTGGTCCGTGCGCTCATGCCCCGCTCCCTCCAGAGATCGACCGGCCCACCCTATTCAGATAGTAAGAACCCTGCATGACCCTATGCAGGGCGACCGGTGGACCCCCACCCCGACAGGGGGGCTATCCCCAGTGCGGCGGGCGTGCCGCCTGCCTACCGTGGATCCCGTCGACGGGTAGGTCGGCGGGAAGAGGAGACGGGGATGGACGCGCGCGACACCGAACTCAAGAAGGAACTCGACGCCACCCTGCAGGCCCGCAGGGAACTGGGCGAGGAGTACGAGTCCGCGCTGGTCGACTCGTTCCTGGAGAAGGTCGACCAGCGTATCGACGGGGCCGTCGAGCGACGGGTGCGCCGGCAGCTGGCCGAGCAGCAGATGGTGGTGGCGCGGGGCGCCCGGACGCCGAGGCCCACCGACTCCTGGGGGGAGCGGTTCGGCTTCGGCATCGTCACGCTGGTGCTGGCGATCCCGCTGTCCGCCATCGGCGGCGGCATCGCCCACCTGCCCGGCCTGCTCGTCGCCTGGGCCGGGATCGTCGGCGTCAACGCCTTCCAGGCCGCGCGCGCCAACCCCCACCTCTTCGGCCGCCGCCGCAGGGGCGCCGAGGACGGCGGCGACTGGGAGGAGTGAGCGCCCGCGCCCGCCGGGCAGGAGCGCCGGGCAGGAACGCCGAGCGGGACGCGCGTAGAAGAGGTGTGCGCGGGGACCGCCGCACCCCCGTTGCCGGGGGGCGGGACGACGGCGGTCCCCGCGAGGGACGCGGGCCGGGTCAGGCCGGGCTGCGCGTCCGTGGCGTCCATGGAGGTCCGGGAGCCGCTCCGGAGGTCCTTGGACGTTCGGCGCCGGCCGGGGCGGGGAGCCGCTCCCGCCCTGCCGACACCCACCAATGTGCCGGACGCGTGTTAAGCGGGTGCTGCGCGGACGTGACGCGCTCGTACCACTTTCACGAAGTCCACGAAGGTGGTTGATCACCGCAAGTTCGGCGCCCGCACCCGCCGTTCACCGGACGTTTGCCGCCGCTTGCCGTTCTTCCGCTTCTCGTTCTTCCGCTTCCCGTTCCTCTACTTCCCGTTCTTCGCGAGGAAGGCCAGCAGGTCCTGTCGGCTGACCACACCGGTCGGCTTGCCCTCGACGAGGACGATCGCCGCGTCCGCCTCGCCGAGCACGGCCATCAGGTCGGCGACCGGCTCACCGGAGCCGACCTGCGGCAGCGGCGCGGACATGTGCTTCTCCAGCGGGTCGTCGAGGGAGGCCCGCTTGGTGAACAGTGCGTCGAGCAGTTCCCGTTCGACGACGGAGCCGACGACCTCGGCGGCCATCACGTCCGGGTGACCGGCGCCCGGCTTCACGATCGGCATCTGCGAGACGCCGTACTCGCGCAGGACCTCGATGGCCTGGCCGACGGTCTCGTCCGGGTGCATGTGGACCAGGGAAGGGATGGCGCCGTGCTCCTTGTCGCTGAGCACGTCGCCGACGCGGGCGCTCGGGCCCTCGTCCTCCAGGAAGCCGTAGTCGGCCATCCACTCGTCGTTGAAGATCTTGCTGAGGTAGCCGCGGCCGCTGTCCGGCAGCAGCACCACGACCACGTCGTCCGGTCCGAGCCGCTCGGCGACCCGCAGCGCCGCCACGACCGCCATGCCGCAGGAGCCGCCGACGAGCAGGCCCTCCTCCCGGGCCAGGCGCCGGGTCATCTGGAAGGAGTCCTTGTCCGACACGGCGATGATCTCGTCGGCGACGGTCCGGTCGTACGCGGACGGCCAGAAGTCCTCACCGACGCCCTCGACGAGGTACGGCCGTCCCGAGCCGCCGGAGTACACCGAGCCCTCGGGGTCGGCGCCGATGACCTTCACCCGGCCGTCGCTGACGTCCTTCAGGTAGCGCCCGGTGCCGGAGATGGTGCCGCCGGTGCCGACGCCCGCCACGAAGTGGGTGATCTTCCCCTCCGTCTGCTCCCACAGCTCGGGGCCGGTGGAGTGGTAGTGGGAGAGGGCGTTGTTGGGGTTGGAGTACTGGTCGGGCTTCCAGGCTCCGGGGGTCTCCCGCACCAGCCGGTCGGAGACGTTGTAGTAGGAGTCAGGGTGCTCGGGAGCCACCGCGGTGGGGCACACGACGACCTCGGCGCCGTAGGCCCGCAGGACGTTGATCTTGTCGGTGCTCACCTTGTCGGGGCACACGAAGATGCACTTGTACCCCTTCTGCTGCGCCACGATCGCCAGCCCGACACCGGTGTTCCCGCTGGTCGGCTCGACGATCGTGCCGCCCGGCTTGAGCTCGCCGCTCTGCTCGGCCGCCTCGATCATGCGCAGGGCGATGCGGTCCTTCACGGAGCCGCCCGGGTTGAAGTACTCGACCTTGGCCAGGACGGTCGCCTTGATGCCCTTGGTCACGCTGTTGAGCCTCACCAGCGGGGTGTTGCCGACGAGGCTGATCATCGAGTCGTGGAAATGCACCGTTGTCTCCGGATGCTGCAAAAGAGGTGGTCGTGGTGGTCCCGCCAGCCTATGGCCTGGCAGGGGACCACGGCGGTCGTTCACTCCCCGTCGGGATTGGCCCACAGCCCGTACGGGGCAAGGAGTGGGTGTACGGCTTCTCGAGGAGGTGGCGGCGAGGCATGACGAGCATGTCGAGGGCGAGGGTGGCCCGGCGGATCGCGGCCGGCGCCGCGTACGGCGGTGGCGGGATCGGACTGGCCGGCGCGGCGGCCGTCGGGCTGCTGCTGGCCGAGATGCAGTTGGCCAGGCGGCACGTGGGCAACGGTACGAGCGGCCGCGTCCCGGTGGCGGACGGCCTGTACGGCACCGCGTACACCGTCCCCGACGAACCTCCCCTGCGGCTGACCATGCTCGGCGACTCCACGGCCGCGGGGCAGGGCGTCCACCGCGCCGGGCAGACCCCGGGCGCGCTGCTGGCGTCGGGCCTGTCGGCGGTGGCGGAACGCCCGGTGCGGCTGCACAACGTGGCCCTGCCCGGCGCCTGCTCCGACGACCTCGACCGCCAGGTGTCGCTGGTGCTGTCCGACCCCGCCCGGGTACCGGACGTCTGCGTGATCATGATCGGCGCGAACGACGTGACCCACCGCATGCCGCCGACCCGCTCGGTCCGCCATCTCGCCTGTGCGATACGGCGGCTGCGCACGGCCGGCGCGGAGGTGGTGGTCGGCACCTGTCCCGACCTCGGCACCATCGAGCCGGTGCAGCAGCCGCTGCGCTGGCTGGCCCGCCGGACCTCACGCCAGCTGGCCGCCGCCCAGACCATCGGGGTCGTCGAGCAGGGCGGCCGGACGGTGTCGCTGGGCGACCTGCTGGGCCCCGAGTTCGAGGCCAACCCGCGCGAGCTTTTCGGCCCCGACAACTACCACCCCTCGGCGGAGGGTTACGCGACCGCCGCGATGGCCGTCCTGCCGACGGTGTGCGCGGCGCTGGGCCTGTGGCCGGCCGAGGAGGAACGCCCGGACGCCTTCCGCCACGAGGGCTTCCTGCCGGTGGCGCGGGCCGCCGCGGAGGCCGCCTCGGACGCCGGTACGGAGGTCACGGCGGCCCTCCCCAGCGGTCCCCGCGGCCGCCCCTGGGCACTCCTCAAGCGCCGCAAGCGCCGCCGCCTGACCGAACCGGAACCCACCACCACCCCCACCACCCCGACCGGAGTCTGACCCCACCGCCCACCCGCGACCGCCCGGGCAGCCGCCGACCACCGACACCCGACCGCCCCCGCCCCGAACACCGACAGCCAGGCACCCGCACCCGCCACCCCCGGGGCGTGCGCCGCAGCCCACTGCGCCCGGGGCGTACCCGCAACCAACCCGACACACCCGGGCGTGAGCCGCAGCCCGCCGCCCCGGGCCGTACGCCGCAACCCGAACGCACCACGGGCACCGGCCCCGCCCGGTCCCGCCGCGCAGCCACACCTGAACGGCCCGCCGGGCCCAACGGCGGCCGGCCCACCCGGCACCCGAAGACGGCGCGGGCCCACCCGGACGCGCCGCGGGCGTGCGCCGCGAGGCCGCACACGCAGGCAGCGGGCCGCCGAGTGGCATACGCCGGCCGGGCCCCACCGGCAGCCGGCCACACCCGCCGACCCGCCCGGCGCACAAGGACAGGCACGAGCCCACCCGACACGCCCCCGCGCCTCGGCACCCTCACACACCGGGGACACCAGCCCCCACCCCGCCCCGCCGCACAACCACAGCCCACCCACGCGAGCGGCCATACACCGGCCCCATCCGCAGCCGGCCACACCCGCCGACCCACCCGGCACCCGAAGACGGCGCGGGCCCACCCGGACGCGCCGCGGTGTGCGCGGCACGCCCGCGCACACCACGGGTAGCGGGCCGCCCCCGATCCGCCCGGGCAGCCGCCCGCCCGAGCGGCCATGCGCCGGGCCCCCGGCGGCCGGGCACACCCGCCGGTCCGCCCGGCGCGCAAGGGGGCGCGAGCCCGCGCGATGGGCGCCGGGGAGCCGGCGCGAGCCGCGGCTGGACGGGTCGGGGCGCGGGCGCAGGCCCGCGTGACCGGCCCGGGGAGGCAGGCGGGGGCCGCCCCTGCCTGGCCGGATCAGGCGAGCAGGAGCCGGTGCTAGCGGGCGCCGGTGCTAGCGGGCGCCGACGCGCCCGGGGGCGGCGCCGTGCCGGCGCGGGCCGGGGCCGGTGCGTTCGGGGGGTGAGCGGGTGGGCACAAAGCAAGCGCTTAGAAAATTGCGGCCAGGGTCACACCACCGACGGCGTGACCGGGACCATACGTACGGGTAACTTCCCAGACAGCCCTGCCGCACCTTCTTCTGGAGCCGTGATGCCCGAAGCCGTGATCGTCTCGACCGCCCGCTCCCCCATCGGCCGCGCCTTCAAGGGCTCCCTGAAGGACCTGCGCCCCGACGACCTGACCGCCACCATCATCCAGGCCGCCCTCGCCAAGGTCCCCGAGCTGGACCCCAGGGACATCGACGACCTGATGCTCGGCTGCGGTCTGCCCGGCGGTGAGCAGGGCAACAACCTCGGCCGGATCGTCGCCGTGCAGATGGGCATGGACCACCTGCCGGGCTGCACGATCACCCGTTACTGCTCCTCGTCGCTGCAGACCAGCCGCATGGCCCTGCACGCGATCAAGGCCGGCGAGGGCGACGTCTTCATCTCGGCCGGCGTCGAGACGGTCTCCCGTTTCGCCAAGGGCAACTCCGACAGCCTCCCGGACACCCACAACCCCTTCTTCGCCGAGGCCGAGGCCCGCACCGCCGCCGTGGCCGAGCAGGAGGGCACCACCTGGCACGACCCGCGCGAGGACGGCCTGGTCCCGGACGCCTACATCGCGATGGGCCAGACGGCGGAGAACCTCGCCCGCCTCAAGGGCGTCACCCGCCAGGACATGGACGAGTTCGGCGTCCGCTCGCAGAACCTCGCCGAGGAGGCCATCAAGAACGGCTTCTGGGAGCGCGAGATCACCCCGGTCACCCTCCCCGACGGCACGGTCGTCTCCAAGGACGACGGCCCGCGCGCCGGCGTCACCATGGAGGGCGTCGCCGGGCTGAAGCCGGTCTTCCGCCCCGACGGCATGGTCACCGCCGGCAACTGCTGCCCGCTGAACGACGGCGCCGCCGCGGTGATCGTCATGAGCGACACCAAGGCGCGCGAGCTCGGCCTGACCCCGCTCGCCCGCATCGTCTCGACCGGCGTCTCCGGCCTCTCCCCGGAGATCATGGGCCTCGGCCCGGTGGAGGCCTCGCAGCAGGCCCTGCGGCGGGCCGGCCTGACCATCGACGACATCGACCTGGTCGAGATCAACGAGGCGTTCGCCGCCCAGGTGATCCCCTCCTACCGCGACCTGGGCATCCCGCTGGAGAAGCTGAACGTCAACGGCGGCGCCATCGCCGTCGGCCACCCCTTCGGCATGACCGGCGCCCGCATCACCGGCACGCTCATCAACTCCCTCCAGTTCCACGACAAGCAGTTCGGTCTGGAGACGATGTGCGTCGGCGGCGGCCAGGGCATGGCGATGGTCATCGAGCGCCTCAGCTGAGCCCCCGGTGGGTCCCGCTGCGTGACCGCCGCGGGACCCACCGTGAGCTTCCGGCCCGGAGTTCGGGAAGCACCTGAACTCCGGGCCGTTTTGTGATCCAATCTCCCCCAGGATGTGACCTATCTCCCTTACGGAGACAACGACCCAGGTCAGCGCCACCGCACCAGCGAACCCCAGACCCACTTCCCCGCCCGTTTCGTGACGTTACGCACTGACAGGCGGTTCGTCCGCCCTTCAAGCTGTTGTAGGAAGTCGGGGGTCGACTTTGAACCGGGAGTACGTCAGTGAGCGCCATGCCGATCGCTTTGCTGCTCACCACGGCCGCCACAGGCGCCGTGGGCGTCGCCGTCCTGCGCACCCTCGTGGTGCTGCGCCGTGAGGTCGCGGCCCTGCACACCGACCTCGTGGAGCACCGCGCGGCACGCGGTCTGGTGCCCGCCGCGCGTCCGTCCGCCGAGGCCGACGAGATACGCGCCGCCGTGGCCGAGGCGCTCGCCGAGGAACGCGAGCGGGAACTGGCCGAGGCGCGCGCCTTCTGGGCCGCCCAGGAGGCCCGTGACGCCTCCGAGGCGCCCTCGCTGCTGGGCCTGCCCGACAGCGAGCTGTTCCTCCCCCGCCAGACGGACTTCGTGGGCCTCGAGCCGGTCAGCGAGCAGGCCGCCGACACCGACGAGTCGCCGGAACTGGCCGCGGCCCGCCGCCGGCACCCCTCCCACCCCGACTTCGTCCCGGTGCAGTCACCGGCCGGGAACGACCATGAGCGCACCGTGGCCACCCTCGAGGAACTGGCCGCCTCCCGCGTCGAACTGGCCGACGTCCGCCCGGGCCCGCTCGGCACCCTCGACGTCTACGTCTTCGCCGACGGCACCACCCTGTGCATGACTCCGGGCCACCGCGAGACGGCGGAGCGCCTGGCCGCGGCCCTGCGCTCCGGCCAGACGCCGGTGCTGCTGGGCGGTTCCGGTGTCTCCGGCGCCTACACGCTGACGTTCGCCTGCGGCGAGGAGAACGTCTACATCCTGGCCGACCGGGTCATCGCGTCCCTCTAGGACACCTCACCAGGACGCCCCGGCAGGATCTCGCCGGGCTGTCAGACCCCCGCCCGCTCCTGCGCCCGCGCCACGCACCGCACCGCTTCCGCGACCTGGTCCTCGTCCGTGAGCACGAGGGCCAGGTCGTGTACGGCGACGGTGATCTGGTCGGCGGCGGCGAACATCCCGGCGTCCGGCATCTCGCGCGGCTCCGCCCCGGGAGCCTCCAGCAGTTGCGCCCGCCGGGCCAGGTCCCTGGCCAGCCGCAGGGCCTCGGCGGCGGCGCCCCGCTGCAGCCGGCTCTGCGGCGCGGCCCTCAACCGGTCGGCGAAGTGATCAACGGCTCGGGTCAAGGGCGTCGTATCAACCACGGGCCGAGCGTACGCGGACCCGCACGAGTGTTGCCAACAGGCCGACGCTCAGGCACCGTGACGTGAAGGACCGGCTTACACCCCTTTTGCGTACGGAGGCGCCGATGTCCCAAGTCTTCTCCGAGGAGACCCATCGCAACCTGCTCGCCCGCATCCCGCACTGCACCGGTCGTGCCATCTCCGACTGGCTGCGCACCGTCGAAGAAGGACCCGCTCTCTTCCGCTTCGAGGAGAAGGTGAGCTGGCTCCGCCACGAGCACAATCTCGCGTACGGCCACGCCAAGGCGATCGTCCACGAGTACGACCTGAGGAGGGCCGCGCGCAAATTCCTCTAGGCGCGCACTGTCCGCACGGCACCGTCCGCACGACGCACCGTCCGCCTGACGCACCGTCCGCCTGACGCACCGTCCGCACGACGCTGTCCGCACGGCACTGCCCGCACCACGACGAAGGGCCCCGGCGGTGCGCCGGAGCCCTTCTCGTCGGCCGCCCGGCCGGTCGTCGCCGACCGGCCGTCGCCGTCGGTCGCCGCTAGTCGTTGCTGTTGAGGATCGCGATCAGGCGCAGGAACTCCATGTAGATCCACACCAGCGTCAGCGTCAGCCCGAAGGCCGCGAGCCACGCCTCCTGGCGCGGGGCACCGTAGGCGATGCCGTCCTCGACCTGCTTGAAGTCCAGGGCGAGGAAGCAGGCGCCGAGGATGACGCCGACGATGCCGAAGAACACGCCGAGCGCGCCGCTGCGGAAGCCGAGGCCGTCACCGCCGCCGAAGACCGCGAACAGCAGGTTCACCGTCATCAGCAGCACGAAGCCGAGCCCGGCCGCCATCACGAAGCCGTAGAAGCGGCGGTTGACGCGGATCCAGCCCGCCTTGTAGGCGACCAGTACGGCGGCGAACACCGCCATCGTGCCGATCACCGCCTGCATCGCCGCACCGCTCGCGATGCGGCTGTCGACGAAGTTGGACACGACGCCGAGGAACACACCCTCGAACGCGGCGTACGACAGGATCAGCGCGGGCGAGGCCGTGCGCTTGAAGGACTGCACGAACGCCAGAACCATGCCGATGAGCGCGGCGCCGATCCCGAGCCCGTAAGAGCGGGAGACGTTGGCGTCGTCCACCGGCAGCAGCGCCCAGGACAGCGCGGCCGTCAGGATCAGCACACCGAGCGTGGACGCCGTGCGCATGACGACGTCGTCCATCGTCATGCGGCCCGCGGTGGTGGCCGGGGCCTGCGGCGGGGCGCCGTACTGCAGGTCCTGCTGGGCGTAGGGGTTCTGCGCGTACGGGTTCTGCGCGTAGGGGTTGCCGGACGGCTGAGCGTACGGGTTGCCCTGCGTGCCGACAGCGGGTCCCCCGGCCTGCGGCGCCGCGTTGAATCCCGCGTAGCCGTTGTCGCGGCTGAACCCCCGTCGCGAGAAGACCGGGTTTCTGCTCCTCATTTCACTCCTCCATGGCCACGGTGCGTGCGCCTTGGCTCAAGAGTAATAGGTAGGCAAAGGATTGACCCTAATGCTTGGGGAGGATCTTTCCCTCGTCGTGCTGCGCAACACGCTACGCGGATCCCTGATTCCCACGACCGGAGGGTGTCATTCATGACCAACCCGCGACACGGCCGGAACCGCGCGGAGATCCGGCCCGCACGTCACCCGAACGCGAACCCGGTGTACGCCTCCGCCAGATCGGTCTCTGCCGCGCGGGAGGAGGCGAGCCGCTCCAGGCGGGCGAGCTGGAGCCGGTCCTCGAAGGGGGTGGCGTCGGGCGCGCGGTGCAGCAGGACGGTCATGTCGCAGGAGAACCGCTCGGCCTGCCAGACGCGGCGCAGGCAGGTCTCGGAGTACGCGTCGAGGAGTTCCGCGGACCCCGTCCCGCGCTGGTGCGTCAGCGCCCGCGCGAAGGTGACCACGTCGCCGACGGCCAGGTTGAACCCCTTCGCGCCGGTGGGCGGGACGATGTGCGCGGCGTCGCCGGCCAGGAACAGGCGGCCGTGGCGCATGGGCTCGTGCACGAAGGAGCGCATGGGGGTCACCGACTTCTGGGTGATCGGGCCGCGCCGGAGAGTCCAGTCGTCGTCCGTCTCGAAGCGCCGCTCGAGTTCGTCCCAGATCTGCTCGTCGCTCCACGCCTCGGCGTCCGTGCCCTCGGGCACCTGGAGGTAGAGGCGGGAGACGGACGGCGAGCGCATGGACAGCAGGGCGAAGCCGCGGTCGTGGCGGGCGTAGACGAGTTCGTCGTGGGAGGGCGGCACGTCGGCCAGGATGCCGAGCCAGCCGAAGGGGTACGTCCGCTCGAAGACCCGGCCCACACCGGCCGGGACCGCCTTCCGCGCCACGCCCCAGAAGCCGTCGCAGCCGACGACGTAGTCGCACTCCAGGACGTCCTCGCGCCCCTCGTGCCGGAACCGGACGCGGGGGCGGTCGCTCTCCGCGCCCTCCACGGCGAGGGCCTCGGCCTCGAACAGCAGCGGCCCGCCCTCCTCGAGCTGCAGGGCGATGAGGTCCTTGCAGACCTCGGTCTGGGCGTAGACCATCACGGACTTCCCGCCGGTGAGGGCGGGGAAGTCGACGCGGTGGCGCCGGCGCGCGTACCGCAGCTCGATGCCGTCGTGCCGCAGCCCCACGCGGTCCATGCGTTCCCCGGCGCCCGCCGCGCGCAGCACGTCCACCGTGCCCTGCTCCAGGATCCCGGCGCGCTGGCGCTGCTCGACGTAGGCGCGGTCGCGGCTCTCCAGGACGACCGCGTCGATGCCGGCGTTGTGCAGCAGCCGGGCGAGGAGGAGGCCGGCCGGACCGGCGCCGATGATGCCGACGGTGGTGCGCATCGGGCGTTCCCTTCGAGGAGGCTTGTTCGTCTGGTGAAATTTCCTTCACTTCATCGGAACGTGAGTCTGCGCCCACGCCCAGCGAGTGTCAACGGTCGCGCGGCGAAGTCCACGGTCACCGCGACCGTCCTGGAGGACACGCCCCGGCCGCCGCGGGACGCCGCCGCCTGCGAGGACCCGGCGAAACAGAACGAGTCCCACCCCGTTCGGCACGGGATGGGACTCGTTCGCCGGAGCGCCGGGCAGGCCTTGCACCTGCATCTCCCCACAGGAAGTGGGGCGTCTTTCCTTGGACCACCAACGCAGAACCGGATCACCGTTGTCGCGGCGACCAGCTCAAGATCAATAGTACACGGATCACCGCGCCCCGCCATCCCGGGCCGCGCGCGGGTCAGGGCATCGACAGCGGTCCTGGATATCGGCCAGCCTTCCTGCCTATTCAGCCATCGTCGCGCGCGCGGACTTCGCCATTGATCGAGTCATGTCACGATCTTGAACGGCTCCGAACCGACGCCCATGACCGGCAGTGCCCCGCACGGGCTGTCATGGCCAGTCACGGCCAGGTCCGAAGCCGAAACGGCCGGGAACCGCAGCGTCCATCCCTCGGCCGCGCTCTCAGGCGACGGCCCGCGCCACGAGCCCGTCGCCTTCGACGTCGCAACAAGCCCGACAGGAGTTCACCCGTGCGCATGCCCAGACGACTCGCGTCCGCCGCGGCGGTCCTCGGCCTCACCACCGCCGGCATGGCCCTGACGGTCGGCACCGCCGAGGCGGCTTCCTACAACAGCGCCTGCGGATCCGGCTACAGCGTGATCGACTCGATGGATGTCGGCGAGGGCAACACCTTCCTGACCTACAACAGCTCCACCGGCTACAACTGCGTCGTGACCGTCAGCGACACCCCGGGGACCGCCGCGTACCTGGACGCCCGCCTGCGACTGCACAGCACATCCACCTCGTGGGCAGCCGGCACCGTGGACGACGGCAGCTACAAGTACTACGCGGGTCCCATCTACGTCTACGCCCCGAACTCGTGCATCGACTGGGGCGGCGCCGCGGCGTCCAACTACACCCGCGTCAACTACAACGACCACTGCGGCTGACAGGCCGGACAACGACCTCGTCGACCCAGCCGGCGAGGAGGCGGTCTCCTTCTGGCCCACCTCGTGGCAGGCATCGCGCCCGAGCACGGTTATGTGGAGCTCAATATTCACAGCGTGTGGGCGCTGCTCCAGGTCCGCCCCGACCTGCTCCAGTCGGGCGAGGCGGCCAGGGCCCTGCGCGAACGGCTTCCGATCACGTTGGACAGCCGGGAGCTCTCGGCGCGCGGGCGGCGGGAGTTGGAGAGCATCCGGTACGCGATCCGCCTCGCCGAGGCGTGAGAGGAGCCCCACGGTGTCCGAGGCCCAGGAGCTGACTGCGGTGGCGCGCTTCCTGTACGAGGCGGGGACGCTCAAGAACACCAGGCGCAGCGGCTGGTGGATGGCGGGCGTCAAGGACCCGGAATCCGTGGCGGACCACTCCTGGCGCACCGCCCTTGTCGCCTCGATCATCGCCCAACTGGAAGGTGCCGACCCGGCCCGGGCCGCTTTCCTCGCCGTGTGGCATGACACCCAGGAGACCCGCACCGGCGACGTCAACCATCTGGGCAAGAAGTACGCCAAGGTCGAGGCGGACCCACGCGACATCACCGCCGACCAGGTCACCGGAATGCCCGACGGCCTTGGCCGACGCTGTCCGCGCCCTGATCGGCGAGTACGAGGCGAAGGAGAGCCCGGAAGCCGTCTGCGCCCGGGACGCGGACAAGCTGGAGTGCATGATCCAGGGCTTGGAGTACCGGGCGCAGGGCTACGCCGACGTACAACGGTGGATCGACAACAGCCGCGGCCGGATCACCACCAAGAGCGGCCAGGCCATCGCGGACGCCGTACTGGAAACCGGCTCCCTGGACTGGCTGCGCGCCGCCCTTGGCGAGACGCAGCACTGACGACCTGTAGAGCTACCTCAAGGGGGCGGGGCGCCGTTCTCCGCCAGTGCCTCACGGCACCAGCTGCACAGCGGTCCGCACGAGCGTGGGCCGTACTTGTGCGGTCCTGCGCCGGCACCTGGCGCACGGCCCGGCCTCAAGCCATACGCACGTCTGGGCAATCTTGTTGACTTGGGCCGCCACGGTCGCCCGGCTGAAGTGCTCCGGGCTGCGCACGTCGCAGTTGCCGAACGTGGGCACCAGGTGCTGCTGCAGCTCCCGGAGGCAGTCCTGGCGGCAACGGTCCTCCACACCCGTTGTGCGCTCGATGCACGCCCGGGCGTAGTCGCGGAAGATGAACCGCTCCTCCACCCCGGCGGACGGGTCGATGTATCCCTCACCCTTGCCCCACCCAGGCGGCCACTGCTGGTCGTGTTGTCCACGTCGGTGTCTTTCCGTGGTGTCACGTACGCCGTGGCACGGCACCATACGCTTGGTGCTCCCAGTGTGCTCCCGAGCCAAAACGAGAAAACGTCCCCGTAGGGACGTTTCCACTGGTCAGACGCTGCGTAACGGTGAGTGCCCGGAGCCGGACTCGAACCGGCACGCCCGCGAAGGGGCAGCGAGGTTTAAGCTCGCCGTGTCTGCATTCCACCATCCGGGCAGGCCATGGGCTCCGCGTCGAGGTTCGACCCTATCGGGATGCATCCCTCGAACATCGGCCGGACAGACCGATGTTGTCTTATTTTATTGGCGTCTGAGGGAGCATCAGACCCGGGTACACGCCATCCGCACTTGCCAGTAGCCTTGCGGGCGACGGCCGCCCACGCATGCGGAATGACGGAATTTCACCGCCCGAACGAGGGTGCTCCACCCGTTCTTGACGAGAGCGCTCGTCAGGGCGACGTCATCCCCAGGTATGACACGGCGGCGAGGGGTCCGACCGGAGTCTGCCCCGACAACCGGAACAGCGGCTGACTCCACGGCCGCCTGCGGCGACGACGATGGACTTCCGTCCCCTTTCATCCGCCGTCCCGCGAGGAGCGCCATCCCGTGACCACCACACCCGTCGCCGGCCGCACCGCCGCCGCCGTGGCCGCACGCGCCACGGACCTGTCGAAGACCTACGGACAGGGCGAGACCCAGGTGGTCGCCCTCGACCGGGTCTCGGTCGACTTCCGGCAGGCCGAGTTCACCGCGATCATGGGACCCTCCGGATCCGGGAAGTCCACGCTCATGCACTGCGTGGCCGGGCTGGACACCTTCTCCTCGGGCTCCGTGCGCATCGGCGACACCGAGCTGGGTTCGCTGAAGGACAAGCAGCTCACCAAGTTGCGCCGGGACAAGATCGGCTTCATCTTCCAGGCGTTCAACCTGCTGCCGACGCTGACGGCGCTGGAGAACATCACCCTCCCGATGGACATCGCGGGCCGCAAGCCGGACCGGCAGTGGCTGGACCGGGTGATCGACATGGTCGGTCTGCGCGACCGGCTCGGCCACCGCCCCGCGCAGCTGTCCGGCGGCCAGCAGCAGCGCGTCGCCGTGGCCCGCGCCCTGGCCGCGCGGCCCGAGATCATCTTCGGCGACGAGCCGACCGGCAACCTCGACTCCCGCTCCGGCGCCGAGGTGCTGGGCTTCCTGCGCAACTCCGTCCGGGAGATGGGGCAGACGGTAGTGATGGTGACCCACGACCCGGTGGCCGCGTCGTACGCGGACCGGGTGGTGTTCCTCGCGGACGGGCGGATCGTCGACGAGATGCTCCGTCCGACGGCGGACGCCGTCCTGGACTTCATGAAGCGCTTCGACGCGAAGGGCCGTACCAGCTGATGTTCCGCACCGCCCTGCGCAACGTGCTCGCGCACAAGGCCCGGCTGCTGATGACCGTGCTCGCCGTGATGCTCGGCGTGGCGTTCGTGTCCGGCACCCTGGTCTTCACCGACAGCATCTCCGACGCCTACCAGAAGAGTTCGGCCAAGGGCTTCGACCGGGTCGACGTGGCCGTGCAGCCCAGGTCCCGGGCGGACCAGGGCGACCGGATCGGCAGGACGCCCGAACTGACCCGGGCCATGCTCGACACCGCCGCCCGGGTGCCGGGGGCCGCGGACGCGATCGGCGTCGTGAACGGCTTCACCGCCATCGCCGGCAAGGACGGCAAGCTCATCGGCGGCGGCTTCCGCTCCGAGGGCGGCAACTACTGGGGCGACGAGGACCCGCGCTACCCGCTGACGTCCGGCTCCGCCCCGCACGGCGAGAACCGGATCGCCATCGACGCCGAGACCGCGCGGCGGGCCGGCTACCGGGTCGGCGACACCGTGCGGATCTCGGTCGACGGACCGGTGCTGAAGCCGGTGATCAGCGGCATCTTCACCACCGACGACGGCAACGTCGCGGCCGGCGGCAGCCTGGCCCTGTTCGACACGGCCACCGCCCAGAAGCTGTTCGGCAAGGCGGGCACGTACGACGAGATCGACGTGACGGCCGCCTCCGGCACCTCCCAGACCGCGCTGAAGGCCGCGCTCGACAAGGCCCTGCCCGCGGAACTCACCGAGACCACCACCGGCCGGCAACTGGCCGACGAGCAGGCGGAGATGATCGCCTCCTCGATGAGCGGGCTGAAGCAGGGCCTGCTGGTCTTCGCGGGCATCGCGCTGTTCGTCGGCACGTTCATCATCGCCAACACCTTCACCATGCTGGTCGCCCAGCGCACCAAGGAGCTGGCGCTGCTGCGCGCGGTCGGCGCCTCGCGCCGGCAGGTCACCCGGTCGGTGCTCGTCGAGGCGTTCGTGGTCGGCGCGGTCGCCGGGGTGACCGGTCTGGCCGCCGGCGTCGGCATCGGCGCCGGGCTGCGCTCCCTGATGGGCACGCTGGGCGCCACCGTCCCCGACGGGCCCCTGGTGATCTCCCCCGCCACGGTGGCCGCCGCCCTCACGGTCGGTGTCGTGGTCACCGTGCTGGCGGCCTGGCTGCCCGGCCGCCGGGCCGCGAAGATCCCGCCGGTCGCCGCGATGAGCAGCGTGCACGCGAAGGCGACGGCCAAGTCGCTGGTGCTGCGCAACACGCTGGGCGCGCTGTTCGCCGCGGCGGGCGTCGCCGTGGTGCTGGCGGCCACGACGATGGACGGCACGGACGGGCAGGCCCCCATGGGCCTGGGCGCGGTGCTGCTGATCATCGGCGTGTTCGTGCTGACCCCGCTGCTGTCCCGCCCGCTGATCGCGGCGGCGGCGCCCGTGCTGCGGCTGTTCGGCGTCTCCGGAAAGCTGGCCCGCCAGAACTCGCTGCGCAACCCGCGCCGTACGGCGGCCACCGCCTCCGCGCTGATGATCGGGCTGACCCTGATCACCGGCATGACGGTGATGGCGGGCAGCCTGCAGAGGTCGATCGACCGGATGGCGGCGTCCGCCGTGGAGGCCGACTACGTGGTCTCCATGGCCAACGGCAACGAGCTGTCGCCGGACGTCGCCCGGAAGCTGGCCGTCACCGAGGGCGTCACCGCCATCAGCCCGCTGCGCAACGCCCCCTCGCGCATCGACGGCCGGACCGAGTACCTGACCGGCGTGAACGGGAAGGCGATCGGCGGGCTGACCGACCTGAAGGTCGACGACGGCTCCTTCACGGTGGACGGCGCGCGGGTCGTCGTCGACGCCGACACCGCCGAGTCGCACGGCTGGACGGCGGGTTCGTCCTTCACCGCGCACTTCGAGGACGGCAAGGGCGAGCGGCTGACGGTCGCCGGTGTCTACGAGGGCAACCAGCTGATGCGGGGCATCATGCTGGACGACTCCCTGCTCTCCCCGCACCTGAGCGACCCGGCGGACATGCAGGTCCTGGTCAAGACGGCGGGCGGCGCGTCCGGCGCCGCCAAGGACCGGCTGGAGAAGGCCCTCGGCACCAACCCGGCCATCAAGGTCCAGGACAAGAAGGACCTCTCCGACACCGTCGCGCAGATGTTCACGCTGATGCTGAACATGCTCTACGGGCTGCTGGCGATGGCGGTGATCGTGGCCGTGCTCGGGGTCGTCAACACCCTGGCCATGTCGGTCTTCGAGCGCTCGCAGGAGATCGGGATGCTGCGCGCGATCGGCCTGGACCGCCGGGGCGTCAAGCGGATGGTCCGTCTGGAGTCGCTGGTGATCTCCCTGTTCGGCGGTGTGCTCGGCATCGGGCTCGGGGTGTTCTTCGGCTGGGCGGCCGGTGAGCTGCTGGGCACGAAGATGCCGACGTACGAACTGGTCCTGCCGTGGGCGAGGATGGGCGTCTTCCTGCTGCTGGCCGCGGCGGTCGGTGTGCTGGCGGCGCTGTGGCCGGCCCGCCGCGCGGCCCGGCTGAACACCCTGGCGGCCATCAAGGCCGAATAGCCGCACAGCCGCACAGCGGCACAGCGGCACAGCCGATTTGCCGGGCAGCGCTGCGGCAGGAGGGGCCCCGCCGGGAGGCGGGGCCCCTCCTGCCGTGCTCAGTTCCAGGTGCGGGAGCGCAGCGGCATCCCGGAGGCGCCGGAGTCGGGGGTCTTCACGGCCAGCACCTGGTTGACGCCGATGCCGTGACGCTCGAACGCGACGGCGGAGGCGGCCATGTACAGCCGCCACACCCGGGCGCGCCCCGGTCCGACGAGGCCGGCCGCCCGCTCCCAGCCGTCCTCCAGGTTGGCCACCCAGCGGCGCAGGGTGAGGGCGTAGTGTTCGCGGAGCGACTCGACGTCACGCACCTCGAACCCGGCCCGCTCCAGCTGCGTGACGGTGCTGCCGACGGGGGCGAGCTCGCCGTCGGGGAAGACGTAGGCGTCGATGAACTCGTCCACGGCGTAGCCCGATTCGTCGCGCCGCGGGGGCCGGCCGATCTGGTGGTTGAGCAGCCGTCCGCCGGACTTGAGGAGGCGGTGCAGCGTCTCGGCGTACTCCAGGTACCGCTCGGCGCCGACGTGTTCGGCCATGCCGATGGAGGAGATTGCGTCGTACGGGCCGTCGGCGACGTCGCGGTAGTCCTGCACGCGGATCTCGACCCGGTCGGTCAGCCCCGCGTCGGCGACGCGCTTGCGGGCGTAGGCGGCCTGCTCCTGCGAGAGCGTGATGCCGACGACGCTCACGTCGTGCTCGCGGGCGGCGTGCAGCGCCATGGAGCCCCAGCCGCAGCCGACGTCGAGGAGGCGCTGACCGGGCCTCAGGGCGAGCTTGCGGCAGACCAGTTCGAGCTTGTCGCGCTGCGCGTCCTCGAGGGTGCCGCCGTCCTCCCAGTAGGCGCACGAGTAGACCATGGACGGGCCGAGGACGAGTTCGTAGAAGTCGTTGCCGACGTCGTAGTGGTGGCTGACGGCGCGTCGGTCGCTGTGCCTGGTGTGCAGGTGGCGCGGCCTGCGGATCTCCTCGGGAGGCGGGGCGGGCGGCAGCGGGAGCCCGGCGAGCCGGACGAGTCCGCGGGCGGCGGCCCGCGCCTGGGGGTCGCGCAGCGTCTCGGCGAGGCCCCGGGCGTCCTCCCCGCGGTCCCACACCAGTCCGGAGATGGCGTCGAGCGCGACGTACAGGTCCCCCTCGACGTCCAGGTCGCCGGCGACCCAGGCGCGGGCGAGCCCCAGCTCGCCCGGCTTCCACAGCAGGCGGCGCACGGCCCGGCGGTTGCGCACGACCAGGGCGGGCGCCTCCGGCGGCCCCGCCTGTGAACCGTCCCAGGCGCGGACGCGCAACGGGAACGGCACTCCCAGCAACTGTTCGACGAAGTTCCTCAACCGCGGCGCGGCGTCGGCCATGGCACACACCTCCGTGACGGGCGATCCCGGAATGTCCAGCACCACGTAAACACCGGCGGCGCGGCCGCGCACTCCCCCGTTGGCGTTACGGCTGGGAAAAAAGCCGGTGGCCGGCGGATGTCCCGGGCGGGGGCGGCGGTCGCGCAAACGCGCGGAAACGCCGGAGGACCTCCCGCACCACGGATGGCGGGAGGTCCTCCGGCGTCAGACCGGCCGGGCGAGGGTCAGGAGGCCTTGGCCTTCTCCCCGGTCTTCTCCGTCTTCGGCGCGGCGGCGACCGGCGCCGGCTTGGCGGCCTCGTAGAACTCCTCGCGCGGGGACTCCAGCGCGCCGAGGGCGACGACCTCGCGCTTGAGGAACATGCCGAGCGTCCAGTCCGCGAAGACGCGGATCTTGCGGTTCCAGGTCGGCATGGCCAGGCCGTGGTATCCGCGGTGCATGTACCAGGCGAGGCGTCCCTTGACCTTGATCTTCATCTTGCCCATGACGATCATGGCGACGCCCTTGTGGAGGCCGAGACCGGCCACCGCGCCCTTGTTGGCGTGGCTGTACTCCTTCTGCGGGAAGCCCCGCATGCCGGAGATCACGTTGTCGCCGAGGGCACGGGCCTGGCGCAGGGCGTGCTGGGCGTTCGGCGGGCACCAGGCGTTCTCGTTGCCCGCCTTGCGGCCGGCGAGGTCGGGCACCTGGGCGTTGTCGCCGGCGGCCCAGATGTAGTCGGTGCCCTTGACCTGGAGCGTGGGCTCGCAGTCGACGTGGCCGCGGGGGCCGAGCGGCAGACCGAAGCGGGACAGCGCCGGGTTGGGCTTGACGCCCGCCGTCCACACGATCGTGTCGGAGTCGACCTCGAGGCCGTTCTTCAGCACCACGTGGCCGTCGACGCAGGAGTCCATGGAGGTGGAGAGGTAGATCTCCACGCCCCGGCTCTCCAGGTGCTCCTTGCCGTACTGGCCGAGCTTCGGGCCGACCTCGGGAAGGATCTTGTCGGCGGCGTCGACGAGGATGAACCGCATGTCCTCGCGGGAGACGTTCTTGTAGTACTTGGCCGCGTCGCGGGCCAGGTCCTCCACCTCACCGATGGTCTCCGCGCCGGCGAAGCCGCCGCCGATGAAGACGAAGGTGAGCGCCTTGCGGCGGATCTCCTCGTCGGTGGTGGAGTCGGCCTTGTCCAGCTGCTCCAGGACGTGGTTGCGCAGGCCGATGGCCTCCTCGATGCCCTTCATGCCGATGCCCTGCTCGGCGAGGCCGGGGATCGGGAAGGTGCGGGAGACCGCGCCGAGGGCGATCACCAGGTAGTCGAAGGGCAGCTCGTACGACTCGCCGACCAGCGGGGAGATCGTGGCGACCTTGCGGTCCTGGTCGATGGTGGTGACCCGGCCGGTGAGCACCTCCGCCTTCGGCAGCACGCGCCGCAGCGGGACGACGACGTGGCGCGGGGAGATGTTGCCGGCGGCGGTTTCGGGGAGGAAGGGCTGGTAGGTCATGTACGACCGGGGGTCGACGACCGTGACGGTCGCCTCGCCGTAGCGCATCTTCTTCAGGATGCGCCGAGCTGCGTACAGGCCTACGTACCCACCGCCTACTACGAGGATCCTGGGACGCTCCGTGGTGCTCATGGCATCGAGTATCCACCCGCCCCAGGGGGGTGGCTCGTGCGCCCCTTCACAAGCTTCTGCGGGGGCTGTGTTATCCTCCCCCGCTCACTTGGCGCAGGCCATCGCGGAGTGGGGGAACCTTCACGCCGGCCGGACCGTTGTCAATGCCGCGTGAGCTGCCTCTCCGGCTCGGAGGGGGCTGCGTGAGACCTCCGAAACACCCTCGCGGATCCGGTGCTCACCACCCCTCTACACCACCCTTCTGAACATGTTCAAGGGCCTTTCGACCCCTCTGGAGGGCCGACGAGGGCCTTTTCCCGCACCGGCGGAGCCGAATTCCTTGTGAAGAACTTCACGAACTTTCCCGGCGACCCGCCCCCGAGGGGCCCGTCGGGGCCCTCCGGGACCCGCTCATACGCTATCCGACCTGCTCAGCCGAGAGCTACTGATCAGTAGGAAAGAGACCCGGAACACCGGCCGGGCACCCCTGGGCGACCGGCCACGCGATGCCGTCGAGGATCGCTCCCGAACGCGACTCCCCGAGCCGGCGCCGCGTGTACACGTGAATGCGCACACTGATCTCGTGACTGAGCACACCGTGACCGTACGGGAAGCCCGCGCGCACCTCGCCGACCACATCAACCGGGCCGAGGAAGGCGTTCCGACCGTCATCACGCGCAACGGCGCTCCGGTGGCGGCCGTGGTTCCGATCGCGGACTTCGAGGCGCTGAAGGAAGCGGCCGACGTGATGTTGGCGCGCGAAGCCGAAGCGGTCCTGGCCGAGGGCGGTCCCACCGTGACGATGGCGGAACTACTGGCGGATCTGTTCACCGAGCACGACGGCGACGCGGCGTGAAATCCGCCTTCCGGTTCACCACGGCGGCGCAGCGGCAGCTCCGGGCCATCAGCCGCCCCGACGCCATGCGCATCCTGACCGCGCTGACCGCGCTCGGTGACGACCCGTACCGCGAGGACGCCGACGTCAAGAAACTCACCGGCCCGTCCGGGCTCCGCCTGCTCAGGGTCGGAAGCTACCGGGTCGCCTATCAGATCAACGATGGTGAACTCGTCATCCTCGTCGTCAAGGTGGGCGACCGGCGGGACGTCCACCGCGACCTGTAGGCGGTCAGGCCAAAGACCATCCGATGCCGTCGAGGATGTCGTGCTCGCTCACGACGACCTCCTCCGCGCCGATCCGCTCCATGATCGACAGCAGTACGAGGGCGCCCGCGGCGATGACGTCCACGCGCCCGGGATGCAGGGAGGGGACGGCCGCGCGCTCCGCGTGGGTGGAGTGCAGCAGCCGTTCGGTGATCTCGCGGACCCGGTCGCGGGAGACCCGGGAGTGGTGGATGCGCGCGGAGTCGTACTCGGGCAGGTCCTGCGCGATCGCCGACACGGTGGTCACCGAACCGGCGAGTCCGACCAGGGTGCGCGCCTCGCGCAGCGGCACCGTCCGCTCGGCGAGGTCCAGGGCCCGCTCGATGTCGGCCCGCATCGCCGCGATCTGCTCCGCGGAGGGCGGGTCGGTCACGGCCCCGTCGCGCACCAGGTGCCGCTCGGTCATCCGCACGCAGCCCACGTCGACGGACCGTGCGGCCCGCACGTGGTCGTCGCCGACCACGAACTCGGTCGAGCCGCCGCCGATGTCCACGACCAGGTACGGCCTGTCCAGGTGGTCGCTGCCGGCCAGCTCCCTGGTCGCCCCGGTGAAGGAGAACTCCGCCTCCTGGTCCCCGGTGATGACCTCCGGCTCCACGCCCAGGATGTCCAGCACCCCGCGCACGAACTCGTCCCGGTTCTCGGCGTCCCGGGAGGCGGAGGTGGCCACGAAGCGCAGGCGCTCGGCGCCGTGCTCCTTGACGATCTCCGCGTACTCGCGGCAGGCGGCGAAGGTCCGCTCCAGCGCCTCGGGGGCGAGCCGGCCGGTGCGGTCGACGCCCTGCCCGAGCCGCACGATCGTCATGCGCCGGTCCAGCTCGACCAGTTCGCCGGTCTCCGGGTCCGCGTCGGCGACCAGGAGCCGGATGGAGTTCGTACCGCAGTCGACGGCGGCGACCCGGGTCATCGCTGCTCCCCCTCCGCGGCCGTCACGCACGCTCCCTTGCGCCACCACTCCGGCAGCATCGCCAGGGCCTCGTCACCGAGCGGGTTGACGCCGGGACCGGCGGCCAGCGAGTGGGCGACCAGGACGTGCAGGCACTTCACCCGGTCCGGCATGCCGCCCGCGCTCGGGAAGCCGGTCAGCTCCTCGATCTCATCGCGGCGCCGGATGTAGTCCTCGTGCGCGGCGCGGTAGGCGGCGGCCAGCTCCGGGTCGGTGCGCAGCCGCTCGGTCATCTCCTTCATCACGCCCTCGGCCTCCAGCGTGCCGATGGCGGAGTTCGCCTTGGGGCACGTCAGGTAGTACAGCGTCGGGAAGGGGGTGCCGTCGGGCAGCCGCGGCGCGGTCTCCACGACGTCCGGCTGCCCGCACGGGCACCGGTGCGCGATCGCGCGCAGTCCGCGCGGCGGCCGCCCGAGCTGCTGCTTGAAGGCCTCGACGTCCGCGTCGGTGGGCTCGGTGCGCGGGGTGGTCGGCGGGGGCGTTTCCATGCCTGTGCGAAAGTCTCTCTCGAGTGTCGGTCGGGTCACTGGGCGGCGGCGTCGGACCTGTCGACGCCGTACCAGACGTTGGAGTACCAGGAGCGGTCGGCCGCCGTCCGGCCGGCGCGGGACCGCCGGGCCGCGCCCGGGTCGATCACGACGTAGCCCGTCTCGCCCGGCATCACGTAGTGCAGCCGCTGCCGGATCTGCTGTTCGGCGTACGCGTCGTCCTTCCAGCGTGCCTTGAGGTCGCGCAGCTGCCCGACCCGTTCCCGGGCCTGCTGCTTCTGCCGCTCCAGGTCGGCGATCTCGGCGCGCTGGGAGACGTACTGCCGTATCGGGTAGGCGAGCGCGACGACCAGGGTGCACACGACGAGGGCGAGCAGCGCCGCCCGGCTGGTCAGCCGGGAGCGGCGGGCCTGGCGTCTGGTCTGCGAGCGGTAGACCCGGGCCGCCGTCTGCTCGCCGAGCAGCTTGATCCTGGTCGTGGTGGAGAACCGGTCGCGGTCCCTGCCGGCCATGTCCCCGCCTCCCCTTCACACGCGCGTACGTCCCCGCACACGGTACGGGACCGCGTACGGGGACGTACGTACGACCGGCTCGTGAGCGGCCGCGCCGGGGTCAGCCCTTGGAGATCTGGGTGCCCTTGAAGCGCGGGAAGGCGCTGCGGCCGGCGTAGACCGCGGCGTCGTCGAGGATCTCCTCGATGCGCAGCAGCTGGTTGTACTTGGCGACGCGCTCGGAGCGGGCCGGGGCGCCGGTCTTGATCTGGCCGCAGTTGGTGGCGACGGCCAGGTCGGCGATGGTGACGTCCTCGGTCTCGCCGGAGCGGTGGGACATCATGCACTTGAAGCCGTTGCGCTGGGCGAGCTCCACGGCGTCCAGGGTCTCGGTCAGCGAGCCGATCTGGTTGACCTTGACCAGCAGGGCGTTGGCGGTGCCCTCCTCGATGCCGCGGGCCAGCCGCTCGGGGTTGGTGACGAACAGGTCGTCGCCGACGAGCTGCACCTTGTCGCCGAGCTTGTCGGTGATGACCTTCCAGCCGGCCCAGTCGTCCTCGAACAGCGGGTCCTCGATGGAGACGAGCGGGTAGGCCGCGACGAGCTCCTCGTAGTACTCCGTCATCTCGGCGGCGGAGCGCTCCTTGCCCTCGAAGAGGTACTTGCCGTCCTTGTAGAACTCGGAGGCGGCGACGTCGAGGGCGAGGGCGATCTGCTCGCCGGGGGTGTAGCCGGCCTCCTTGATCGCCTCCAGGATGAGGTCGAGGGCCTCGCGGTTGGAGCCGAGGTTCGGGGCGAAGCCGCCCTCGTCGCCCAGACCGGTGGCCAGACCCTTGGACTTCAGGACCTTCTTCAGGGTGTGGTACACCTCGGTGCCCCAGCGCAGTGCCTCGGAGAAGGACTCCGCGCCGATCGGGGCGATCATGAACTCCTGGATGTCCACGTTGGAGTCGGCGTGCGAGCCGCCGTTCAGGATGTTCATCATCGGCACCGGCAGCAGGTGCGCGTTGGGGCCGCCCAGGTAGCGGAAGAGGGGGAGGTCGCTGGCCTCGGAGGCGGCGTGGGCCACGGCGAGCGAGACGCCGAGGATGGCGTTGGCGCCGAGCGAGCCCTTGTTGTCGGTGGCGTCCAGGTCGAACATCGCCTGGTCGATCAGGCGCTGCTCGGTGGCGTCGTAGCCGACCAGCTCCGGGCCGATCTGCTCGATGACGGCGAGGACGGCCTTCTCGACACCCTTGCCCTGGTAACGGTTCGGGTCGCCGTCACGGAGCTCGATGGCCTCGAAGGCGCCGGTGGAGGCGCCGGAGGGGACGGCGGCACGACCCGTGCTGCCGTCGTCGAGGCCGACCTCGACCTCGACCGTGGGATTGCCTCGGGAGTCCAGGATTTCCCGGGCTACGACGACGTCGATGGACGGCACGAGCATCTCCTTCGTGGATGTGACGCTGGTAGTGCGGGGCACTTGGGCCTGACGGCCCGTCTTGCAGCCTTGCGACTAGAGCCTAACCGTCCCGGGGCCGTCGGCAGCCGACCGACCGTCCCGTGGACAAGGTCAGACGGTACCTATTGTTCACCCCCGGAACAAAGCGAGGTGAACAACGCGTGCACACCGGGCGCCGGCGGGCGAAGAAAAACCCCGCCCCGGTGCGTACGGGGGAACACGCACCGGGGCGGGGAGCCCATGGGGCCGGGGGCGGCCCCATGGCGGTCCACTGTGGGGGACGCGGCTGTGCGGGGCCTGTGGTCCGGCTACCGGGCGGCTGTCACTTCAGGTGCAGCTGCTGGCCCGGGTAGATGAGGTCGGCGTCCTCGACGATGTCCTTGTTCAGCCGGAACACCTTCTTCCAGCCGCCCTTGACGTCGTGCTCCGCGGCGATCGAGGAGAGCGTGTCACCCTTGACGACCTTGTACTCGCCGTCGCCCTTCTTGACCTTCTTGCCGGTCGGGGTGGTGACGGTCTTCTGCGACTTCACGGCCGGGCGCCCGGTGGAGCGGGAGGCGCTCTGCTGCTCGGTGGAGCGGGAGGCGGTGCCGCCGCTCGACGAGGAGGACGACGAAGAGGACGACGAGGAGGGTGCCCCGGCGGCGCCGTCGTAGGAGGCGCCGGACAGGCCCGTGCCGCACACCGGCCAGGCGCCCTTGCCCTGGGAGGCGAGGACCTTCTCGGCGACGGCGATCTGCTGCGCCTTGCTGGCCTGGTCGGCGGTGGAGGCGTACTGCGTGCCGCCGTACGCGGCCCAGGTGGAGGCGGAGAACTGCAGGCCGCCGTAGTAGCCGTTGCCGGTGTTGATGGACCAGTTGCCGCCGGACTCGCACTGGGCGACGGCGTCCCACTCGGAGGCGGTGGCGGCGGAGGCGTTGCCGGCCGCCAGCAGCGGGGCGGCGACGGCGGCGCCGGTGACACCGGCGACGGCGACGGCGCGGGTGGAGCGCTGGAGAACGGTCGGACGACGGTGCTTGCCCTTGCCGGAAAACAGCATGGTTGATCCCCTCACCGACGCCTGCGAGGTGAGCTGTCGGGTTCGGGCCGGTTGAGTTGCCCGGCCGCCCACCTCCCGGTGCGCGGCTCCACCCCTAGCCGTTCCCACCCCTCAAGGGCCGGGCCCGGCGCCTACCTTGGGTCCCCCGCTCCTGCCTACGGCGCTTGACGCGACGACTGTTCCCGGACGGCCGCTGGCAGGATTCGGCGTTGCGGCAGCCGGGGCCCGCGTTGGCGAGCGGTCATGACCGTAGACACGGAATCCACCGGATTTCAAAGACGATCAGGGCCTCTGAGACTCATCCCACACTTTCACCAAACCGGACATTCCACAGCGAAAGCGGACGTCAACTCCCGCTAGTTTTCGCCCGTTTCCGCCCCGACTCGCAGGGTCTGACCGGGGACGATGCGGCTCGGGTCGGCACCGATCGCCTTCTTGTTCAGGGCGTAGAGCTCGCGCCACCCGCCGTCGACGTCGAGGGTGTCCGCGACGGAGGCGAGGGTGTCGCCGGCGTGGACCGTGTAGGCGTCGCCGTCGTCGGCGTCCGTGCGCGCGGCATGACGGCCCGAGGACGCTTCCGTGGAGCGGCCGTTCGCCGCCTCGTCGGCGCTGCCGCCGCGGTGGCGGCCGGTGCCGGTGTCGCCGCCGGCACCGCCGGCGTCAAGGGAGCCGGTGTCGACGAGGTTCCAGGAGCCCACCATCTGCTCCGAGTTGTCCGTGTCGTCGCTTTCAGCCGTTTCGTCGAGTGAGCCGTCGGACGTCCGCGACGCGGACGGGGAGGCGGACGGCGAAGCCGACTTGTCGGACTTGGCGGGCTTGTCCGTTGCCCTGGAGGAGCCCTTCGACGCCCCGGGGGACGCGGAGGCGTCGGACGGGGCGTCCGAGGGCGAGGCCGCGCCGGACGCGTCACCCGACGCGCCGGACGAGCCGTTGGACAGGCCGGTGGAGTCGGTGGCGCCGGTGGAGTCGGACGAGTCGTCACCGATTCCGGTGTCGATGTCGGCCGCGCCCTTGTCCTTGTCGAGCCCGGAGGTCAGCCCGCAGGTGGCGAAGGCGCCGACACCCTGGTCGGCGAGTATCTTCTCGGCGACTGCTATCTGCTGGTTGCGGCTGGCCAGGTCGGCGCTCGGCGCATAGTCGAGGCCGCCGTACTTCTCCCAGTCCTCCTGGGACAGCCGCAGGCCGCCGGAGAAGCCGTTGCCGCTGTTCTCGCTCCAGGAGCCGCCGGTCTCGCACTCCGCCACCTTGTCCCACGTCGAACCGTCGGCGGCGTTCGCGGCGGAGGCGCCCAGGAGCGGGATGGCGATGGCGGAGCCGGTCACTCCGGCCGCGACGAGGAGAGCCGGAGCCTGGCGGGGGCGACGGTGACGACCGTTCCCGGAGAGCATGCGGAGACCTTTCGCGAGACAGCGGTGACCCACGCGGCAAAGAGTGTTCGAAGCAGCCGCGTTGATGGGTGAAGGTATAGGCAGACGATCACTTGTCACAAGTTGATGCCGCACAGATCACATGAAGATCACGAAGTTGAGTGCGTGTCATGTTCTGGGACTCCGGCCCTCTGGTTCCGGAGGGGTGAACTCGACCGGCAGGGTGCGCAGTCCGCGCATGATGAGGCCGCCGCGCCACCTCAACTCGGCTGGTTCCACGGCGAGTCGGAGGTCCGGGAGGCGGGTCAGCAGCGTGCCGAGCGCGGTCTGGCCCTCCAGGCGGGCGAGCGGGGCGCCGAGGCAGTAGTGGATGCCGTGGCCGTACCCCAGGTGCTGGTTGTCGCGGCGCGCGAGGTCGAGGGTGTCCGGCTGGGCGAACCGCTCCGGGTCCCGGTCCGCCGCGGCGAGGACGACCAGCACGGGGTCGCCGGCGGCGATGTCCTGCCCGCCGATGCTCAGCGGCCGGGTCGCGAACCGCCAGGTGGCGATCTCCACCGGGCCGTCGTAGCGCAGGAGTTCCTCGACGCCGGTCTCCAGCAGGCCGCGCTCGCCCGCGGCGAGGGAGCGCTGGAGGCGGGATCGCTGGGCGGGGTGGGTCAGCAGCGCGTAGGTCCCGTTGCCGATGAGGTTGACGGTCGTCTCGAAACCGGCGAACAGCAGGATGAAGGCCATGGCGGCCGCCTCGTTCTCCGTCAGGTGCTCGCCGTGGTCGGAGGCGCGGATCAGGGCGGAGATGAGGTCCTCGCCGGGGGCGGGTTCGGCGGGCAACGCCGCCCGCTTGCGGTGGATGAGGTCGGCGAGGTAGCCGCGCATCTTCTTCACCGACCGGGCGACCCCGCCGCGCGGGCCTCCCCCGTGACGGATCATCATCCCCGCCCAGTCCCGGAAGTCGTCCTGGTCCTCGCGGGGGACGCCGAGCAGGTCGCAGATCGCGTAGATGGGGAGCGGGAAGGCGAACTCGTGGATGAGGTCGGCGTGGCCGCGGCCGGCGAACCGCCCGATGAGGGTGTCGGTCAGCTCCTGCACCCGGGGCGCGAACTCGGCCACGCGGCGCGGCGTGAACGCCTTGCTGACCAGCCGGCGCAGCCGGGTGTGGTCCGGCGGGTCGATGTTGAGCAGGTGCGTCATCAGCTCGGCCTTGCGCTCCCCGGGGATGCCGGTCTTGCCCCGGGCGTGCGCGGGCTCGTCGTGGTGCGCCGGGTTCTTGCTCAGCCGCTGGTCGGCCAGGGCCTGCCGGGCGTCCTCGTACCGGGTGACCAGCCATGCCTCCACCCCGCTGGGCAGCCGTGTGCGGCGCACGGGCGCGTGCTCGCGCAGCCAGGCGTAGGCCGGGTAGGGGTCGGTGGCGAACTCCCAGCTGAAGAGTTCGGGGGCGGCGGAGTCGGCGGTGGGCTGGTCGGTCACCCCTCGACGGTATCCGTCGGCCCTCCGGCTCCGTGCCCTCGGCCTCGCGGATCGCGTACTGGTGGCCGCGGGGCCCCGCAGCCGCGGACGACCGCCGGGCGGCGCACCCGCGCACGCCCGCCATCACGACGGCGACGGCGACGGCGACCGCACCCGAGCCCCCGGCGCGACCGGCGCGCGCTCCGGGCCGGGCCCGGACAGCGCGCCCACTTCCAGGAGCGCGCCGGTAGGGCCTCGCGGATCGCGTCCCGGCAGACGCGGGGCCCCGCAGCCACGGACGACCGCCGGGCGGCGCACCCGCGCACGCCCCGCCCTCACGACCGCGACCGCAACCGCGACCGCGCCGCCCGGCGCGACCGACGCGTACCCGAGCGCCCGAGCACCGGGCGCGGCCAATGGGCGCCCGAGCCCTGGGCGCGGCCGGTGTGCGTCCCGGGCCGGGCCCGGACGACGTGACGACCTTCGCGCCCACGGGCACGGTCGCACCGCGCCTGAGCGACGAGGCCGCCGGACCGGGGAGCTACGGGTGCCGGGCCGGGGGAGCCGCCGAGGAGCCGACGGGTGCCCGGCCGAGGAGCCACGGGTGCCGGCCCTCCGCAGTCCCGCCCCAGTGGGCAGTCCCGCCCCGCTGGGCGGTCCCGCCCCGTTGGCGTCAGCCTTCCGTCGGCGTGCCCTCGGCCTCGCGGATCGCGTCCCGGTAGGCGCGGGCCGCCGCTCTGAGGGCCGCCTCGGGGTCGACGCCCTCCGCCTCCGCGCGCACCGCCATCGCGAGGAGGTCGTAGCCGATGCCCTCGCCGGCCGGTGGCGGCACCGTGAGGCCCGCCGTGCGCACCCGGGAGGCCAGTTTCGACGCGAGGGCGAGACCCGGCTGGCCGAGGGGGACGCCGTCGGTCAGGGAGGTGCGCCGCTTCTCGACCGCCTTGGTGCGCAGCCAGTGCTCCTTGACCTCCTCCGGGGTCGTGGCCGTCTCGTCCCCGAAGACATGGGGGTGGCGGTGGATGAGCTTGGTGACGATCCCGGCGGCCACGTCGTCGATGGAGAAGGGGGCGTCCGGGTCCTCCTCCGCTATGCGGGCGTGGAAGACGACCTGGAGGAGCACGTCGCCCAGTTCCTCACGGAGTTCGTCCCGGTCGCCGTCCTCGATCGCCTCGACGAGTTCGTACGCCTCCTCGATGCCGTACTTCGCCAGGCCCTTGTGCGTCTGCCGGGACGACCACGGGCACTCGGCGCGGATGCGGTCCATGACCTGGACCAGGTCGAGGAGGCGGGCGCCCGGCAGGTCGTAGGAGGCGGGCAGCAGTTCCAGCTCGGGCATGGCGACGCGCCCGGAGCCGGCGAGGCGCGCGAGGCCGTCGGTCAGGGCGGGTTCGCCCTCGCCGGTGGCGACCACGACGACCGTCCGCCCGCCCGCGCAGGCGCCGACCAGTTCCTCGGCGGTCGGGGACGCCTCGTCCACCCGTATCCCGGCCTCCCGCAGGTACGGAAGCTGCGGGTGCGCGCCGTCCGCGCACAGCACCCGGTCGGCGGCGTGCAGGGCCTGCCAGGCGGGCCAGGACAGCAGGCCGGGCGCGACGCGGTGGCTGGTGGTGAGCAGGACGATACGGCCGGGCGTGGCGTCGGAGCTGGTTGCGTTCACCCTCCGAACGTAACCCACGCCACCGACACCCCCCGAAGTTATCCACAGGGCGGGCGACCGTCCTGCGTCGCCGTCACGCCGTCGAGGAGGTGACCTCGCGCAGCCACGGCGTCCTGGCGTCGACGCGGCTGCTCTTCTGCACGTCCCAGCTGCCGTAGCGCGGGTTGAGGTCGACGTGGAGTTCCTTCGACGTCTGCGAGAGGGCCTTCCAGAACGCGGGCTGGCCGGTGTTCGTGCCGAGCGACCGGGCGAGCTTCTGGGCCTCCAGTTGCAGGCGGAGGTTGTCGTCGAGGCGCTCGGGGGCGACGCCGTACTGCTGCAGCCAGGCCGTCTGCAGCGCCTTCTCCCCGCCGACCTGCTGCTCCAGGCCGGTGCGCATCTGCTGGATCTCCTTGCGGGACACGGTCACGCCCGCGTCCTCGGCGGCGCGGTGCAGCACCCGGTCGAGGACCATGCCGTGCAGGGTGTCGCGGGTGAGGCTGCCGGTCTGCGCGAGGACCTGCTGGTACTGCGCGTCGCTGCGCACCGCCGCGCGCTGTGCAGCGCGTACCTCGTTCACGCGGCTCTGCAGCTGGGAGACGGTGATCCGCTGGCCGCCGACCACGGCCGCCGCGCCCGGATGCGCGTCGCTTCCGCAGGCGGTCAGGACGGGGGCCGCGGCGACGATCGCGGCGGAGAGGAGGAGCGCGGTGCGACGGCGGCGGTGCAAGGAAGCCTCCCGAGGAGATTGTGCGACGGTGCACAAAGTCTTGCGATGATCGATGGTAGGCAGTGGGTCGGCTGTGGCCAACCCATTCGACCAACGATTCACCAGGACTTCGGGCACCGCCGCGACCCCGCCGCGGCGCGGGCGGCTCAGCCGACGATGGCGACGGGCGCGTCCCAGGCGTCGCGGTCGACGGTGATCGTGTACCCGCCCCGCGTCTCCTTGCTGTTCACCATGTACTGGTGGCCGCGGCTGTGGCCGGTGTACTGCGTGGACCCCCACGGCCAGTCGGCGGTGGTGGTGTTCTGCTTGTCCCACAGCGCGTACCAGAGGTTGCCCGGCAGGTCCGTCTTGTCCTTCGCCGTGGCGATGGCCTTGGCGCTGGAGCTGGTGAAGCCGTAGAAACCGGCGCGGTACGTCTTGGCCCGCAGCGTCTTGTCGAAGGAGCGGACGTACGTCAGCACCGCGTCGTTGCACGACGTGTTCGTCACGTCGTACGGCTCCATGTCGAGGTAGATCGGGCTGCCGGCCTTCATGCCGAGCGCCGACGCCTTGGCCACCGCGTCGGCCGCGTCCGTCGCGCCGAGTGAGGCGGCGGTGGAGGCGGTGAGCTTCTCCGGGTTGGAGCCGCTCTGGCAGGGCGGCTGGGCGCCGACGTAGAGGGGGATCAGTTTCCAGCCGACGGAGTTGACCGACTTCACCCAGGACGCGGTGAGGTTGGGCTGGCTGCAGCCCCGGTTCTTGCCGCCGATGTAGACGGCGGCGGCGCCGTAGAAGCCGGTGTGCCATGCCTTCATCGCGCTCAGCGAGGGCGCGGCGCAGGTGTCGAAGGCGCGGCCGGTGTAGGTCTTCTGGGCGGGCCAGGTGGTGGCCGCCATCGAGGTCTGCGCCGCGATCCCGGCCCCCGCGACGACGGCCGCGCCGGCCACCGCCCACGTGAGGTACCTGCGCTTCTTGGACTGCCGGTGCTCGGCCATCCCCACCCCTTCATGCGTACGCCTGCGTGCGTACGCGCCTGAGCGTCGTACGGCGTCGCGTCCACGACGGCGTACGTCCGCCAAAACCGGTTCTGCAGAGCCCCCGAGACGGCGCGGCGTACGACACTGACCTGTCGCGGCCCTGTCGCGCGGCGCCCGATGCGGATCGCACCGTAACCGACGGTGTCCCTCCGATCGGGAAACGCAGCCTATCGGCGGCCACAAGTTTCCCTCATGCCTCGGCAAAGGCAGCCCATGGCCCGTTCTCGCCCCTCCGTGCCCTACTCTTGCTGCCTGCGCCGCCTTACGCGTACCGCGGCGCGAGTGCTTCGGGGGATGGGGGTCGCCATGGTGACGGTCAAGCGTCTGGAAGCCGGCTGGCTGCAGCGGATCGCCTGGTCGGTGTTGGTGTGGGGGTCGTTGGGCCTGCTGGCGTGGGTGCCGTTCCTGTACGTGGCGATCCGCCGCGGCCGCGGGTCGGACTGGGGCGCCTTCTGCTCGTTCGTCCTCTACGAGCTGATCACCATCCCCTGGCTCAGCCTCTCCAACGACGACGGCGACGCGATCCTGGGCTCCGTCATCGTCCTGACCCTGCTGATCGGGACGATCATGCTGCTGTTCGCCGAGTTCGACAGCCCGCTGCCGCGTCAGCAGCCGTACGGAGCGATGCCGATGCCCGGCCCGCAGCCGGGTCAGCCGTACGGCCAGGGATACCCGTACGCGCGGTAGCCGGCCTCGGCAGCCCTGACCGCCCTGTACGGCCGCCGGTTCGCACCACGCGTCAGTTCGCGTGGAAGCGGGCCGGTGCCTCGGTCGGGTTGCCGCCCGAGGGGAGCTTCTGGCCCGGGCAGGTCCTGAGCACCTTCTCCATCGCCGCCTTCTCGGCCGCGGTGACCCACAGCTGGTACTTCTTCTTCACCGCGACCTGCGCGGCGACGTACGTGCAGCGGTAGCCCTTGTTGGGCGGCAGCCAGGTCGCGGTGTCGCCGTCGCCCTTGGCGCGGTTGGTGCTCGCGTCGACGGCGATGAGGTTGAGGGGGTCGTTGGCGAGGGCTATGCGCTTGCCGGCGTTCCAGTACTTGGCGCCCTTCTGCCAGGCGTCGGAGAGCGCGACGACGTGGTCGATGTCGACCTGGCTGCGGCCGCGCCGGTAGACGACGTGCTTGCCGGAGTAGGGGTCCGAGTCGAGGACGCCGTAGGACACCTTGCAGTCGCCGTCGGTGAACCGCACGTCCTCCAGGTCCCGTCGGAGGATGTCGTCGCGGGTGTCGCAGTCGTTGGAGTCCGTGTCCGCCCAGGCGGTGCCGAAGCGGTCCCGGTCGTAACCCGTCTTCGGCGCCCGGCCCTTCACCGGCAGCGACTCGGCGGCGGTGAGGGCGGCGCCCGACTTCCCGCCGGTCTCCTGGGGGCCCGCGGACCCCGTGGTCTGCTCCGTGCATCCGGCCACCGCGAACACCAGCGCGACGGCGGCCGCGCTCCCGCCCCTCGTACGCCTCACGGCGCGTCCTCCCCTTGCCGACACGATCCGCCCCCGCAGGTGCCGTCTTCCCGGGGACGGCCGTGCGCACACCGTACTGCGGAGGTCTACGACCCCAGGATCGAGGTCAGGAACTCGCCCACCCAGCCGAGCAGATCGCGGCCGACCAGGGGCTTGCCGCCCACCTTCGCGGTCTTCGGGCGCGGCACCAGGATCTGGTGCACGGCCGGCTTGATGACCGTGCCGGGGTAGAGGCGCTTGAGCCGCAGCTCCTGCGACTCGCGCAACTCCACCGGCGCGAAGCGGATGTTGTTGCCCTGCAGGACGATCTCGCCGACGCCGCAGGCGCGGGCGAGCATGCGCAGGCCCGCCACCAGCAGCAGGTTCTCCACCGGCTCCGGCAACTTGCCGTAGCGGTCGACGAGTTCCTCGCGGACGGACTTGATGTCCTCCTCCGTGTTCGCGGAGGCGATGGCGCGGTAGGCCTGCAGGCGCAGGCGCTCGCCGGGGGCGTAGTCGTGCGGGACGTGCGCGTCGACCGGCAGCTCGATCTTGACCTCGAGCGGCGGCTCCTCCTCCACGCCGCCCTCCAGGGAGGCCCGGTAGTCCGCGACCGCCTCGCCGACCATCCGCACGTACAGGTCGAAGCCGACGCCCGCGATGTGGCCGGACTGCTCGCCGCCGAGCAGGTTTCCGGCGCCGCGGATCTCCAGGTCCTTCATCGCCACGTACATGCCCGCGCCCATCTCGGTGTGCTGGGCGATGGTCGCCAGCCGCTCGTGGGCGGTCTCCGTCAGCGGCTTCTCCGGCGGGTACAGGAAGTAGGCATAGCCGCGTTCCCGGCCGCGGCCGACCCGGCCGCGCAGCTGGTGCAGCTGGGAGAGGCCGAAGTTGTCGCCGCGCTCGACGATGAGGGTGTTGGCGTTGGAGATGTCGATGCCGGACTCGACGATCGTCGTGGAGACCAGGACGTCGTACTTCTTCTCCCAGAAGTCGACCACCACCTGCTCCAGCGTCTGCTCCGACATCTGGCCGTGCGCCGTGGCGATCCGCGCCTCGGGCACGATGTCGCGCAGGCGGGCAGCGGCCCGGTCGATGGACTCGACCCGGTTGTGGATGTAGAAGACCTGGCCCTCGCGCAGCAGCTCACGGCGGATCGCCGCGCCGATCTGCTTCTCCTCGTAGGGGCCGACGAAGGTGAGCACCGGGTGGCGCTCCTCCGGCGGCGTGGTGATCGTCGACATCTCGCGGATGCCGGTCACCGCCATCTCCAGGGTGCGCGGAATGGGCGTGGCGGACATGGTCAGCACGTCGACGTTGGCGCGGAGCTTCTTCAGCTGCTCCTTGTGCTCGACGCCGAAGCGCTGCTCCTCGTCGACGATGACCAGACCGAGGTCCTTGAACTTCGTCTCCGAGGAGAACAGGCGGTGGGTGCCGATGACGACGTCCACCGAGCCGTCGCGCAGGCCCTCCAGGACCGCCTTGGCCTCGGAGTCGGTCTGGAACCGGGACAGCGCCCTGACGTTCACCGGGAACTGGGCGTAGCGCTCGCTGAACGTGCCGAAGTGCTGCTGCACCAGCAGCGTCGTCGGGACGAGGACGGCGACCTGCTTGCCGTCCTGGACCGCCTTGAAGGCGGCCCGCACCGCGATCTCGGTCTTGCCGTAGCCGACGTCGCCGCAGATCAGGCGGTCCATCGGGACCGACTTCTCCATGTCCTCCTTGACCTCGGCGATCGTGGTGAGCTGGTCGGGCGTCTCCGCGTAGGGGAAGGCGTCCTCCAGCTCGCGCTGCCAGGGCGTGTCCGGGCCGAAGGTGTGCCCGGGTGCCGCCATCCGCGCGCTGTACAGCTTGATCAGGTCGGCGGCGATCTCCTTGACGGCCTTCTTCGCGCGCGCCTTCGTCTTGGTCCAGTCGGCGCCGCCCAGCCGGTGCAGGGTGGGTGCCTCGCCGCCGACGTACTTGGTGATCTGCTCCAGCTGGTCGGTCGGGATGTACAGCCGGTCGCCGGGCTGGCCGCGCTTGGCGGGGGCGTACTCGACGACCAGGTACTCGCGGGTCGCGCCCTGGACGGTGCGCTGCACCATCTCGATGTAGCGGCCCACGCCGTGCTGCTCGTGGACGATGTAGTCGCCCGCCTCCAGGGTGAGCGGGTCGATGGTCTTGCGGCGGCGGGCCGGCATCCGGGTGCCGTCGCGGCTGGACGCCTTCTGGCCGGACAGGTCGGTCTCGGTGAGCACGGCCAGTCTCAGCGCCGGGTCCACGAACCCGTGCTCGATGCCGCCGCACGCCACGTGCACCACCGACGGGGACAGCTTCCCGAGGTCGGTGTCGAGCCGGGCCGCGATGCCCTCGCCGCCCAGCACCTCGACCGTGCGGGCCGCCGGGCCGTGGCCCTCGGTGACGTACACCGCGCGCCAGCCGTCGGCGAGCCAGCCCTTGGTGTCGGCGAGCGCCTTCGCGGTGTCGCCGCGGTAGGTCTCCGGGGCGTGCATGCCGAGCTTGAGGGTGTCGGCCTCCTCCAGCGCGTCGTCGGCGGCGAACGGCGACACCGACCACCACATCATCTCCAGCTCGCGCGCCCGGTCCCGCACGTCGGCGATGGACCACAGGGAGGCCGCGCCGACGTCGATGGGCGCCTCGCCACCACCCGCGGTGGCGGCCCAGGACGCCTGCAGGAACTCCTGGCTGGTCGCGACGAGGTCGGCGGCACGCGTGCGTACCCGCTCCGGGTCGCACACGACGGCCATGGCGCCCTCGGGCAGCACGTCGATCAGCAGCTCCATGTCGTCGACCAGGACCGGCGCCAGGGACTCCATGCCCTCCACGGCGATCCCCTCGGCGATCTTGCCGAGCAGTTCGCCGAGTTCGGGGTGGGCCTCGGCGAGGGCGCGGGCCCGCGCGCGCACGTCGTCCGTCAGCAGCAGCTCCCGGCACGGCGGCGCCCACAGGCCGTGCTCGGCGACCTCCAGGGAGCGCTGGTCGGCGACCTTGAAGTAGCGGATCTCCTCGACGTCGTCGCCCCAGAACTCGACCCGCAGGGGGTGTTCCTCGGTGGGCGGGAACACGTCGAGGATGCCGCCGCGGACGGCGAACTCGCCGCGCTTCTCGACGAGCTCCACGCGCGCGTACGCGGCGGCGGCGAGGGCTTCCACGACCTCGTTCAGGTCGGCGGTCTGCCCGGTGCGCAGGGCCACCGGCTCCAGGTCCCCCAGCCCCTTGACCTGCGGCTGGAGCACGGACCGGACGGGCGCGACGACGACCGAGACGGGGCCGGTCTCGGGGTCGTCGGCGCTGGGGTGGACCAGCCGGCGCAGGACGGCGAGGCGGCGGCCGACGGTGTCGCTGCGGGGGCTGAGGCGCTCGTGCGGCAGCGTCTCCCAGGAGGGGTACTCCACGACGCCGTCCGGCGGCAGCAGCGAGCGCAGCGCCGCGGCCAGGTCCTCGGCCTCGCGCCCGGTCGCCGTCACCGCCAGCACGGTCCGGCCGGACTCCCGGGCCAGGGCGGCCACCGAGAACGGGCGGGCCGCCGGCGGGCCGACCAGGTCGACGTGCATGCGGTTGCCGTCGCGGGCCGCCTGAATCGCTTCCGCGAGGGCGGTGTCCTTGACGACGGCGTCGAGCAGACCGTGCAGGCTCATTCGGAGGCGGCTTTCGTCCGGGGGTGGGCAACGCGAAGGGCCCGACACGGAGACCGGCCGGGGGTCTCCAGCCTACGACGGTGCGCTCGGCGGTGCCGTGGCCTGTGGACAACCCCGGCCCGCGCCCGGCACCCGGCCTGTGGAAAACCCGGCGCCGACGGCCGGCAACGGTCCACCGGCCCGGCCCGGAGGGCCGGCGCCTGGCCGGTGGACCGCGACGTGGAAAGGGCCCGGCGCCGAGAAGTCCCCCGTGACTTCTCGGCGCCGGGCCGGTCCCCGCGATCCCCCAAGGCCCGCGTGTGGCCCCCGCGCGTGGTGGCTACTCCGTCGCGATCGCGTTCAGGACGTTCATGCGCCCCGCCCGGAAGGCCGGGACCAGCGCCGCGAACAGGCCCACGAAGGCCGAGCCGAGGAAGACCGCGACGATCGTCGGCCAGGGGATGTCCAGCACCTTCAGGCCCTCCAGGGCGAGGAGCTGCTGCGCGGTCGCGCCCCAGCCCATCCCCAGGCCCAGCCCCAGCAGGGCGCCGAACAGGGCGATCACCACCGACTCCATGCGGATCATCCGGCGCAGCTGCCGCCGCGACAGGCCGATCGCCCGCATCAGACCGATCTCCCGCGTCCGCTCGACCACCGACAGCGCCAGGGTGTTCACCACACCGAGGACCGCGACGATGATCGCCAGCGCCAGCAGGCCGTAGATCATGTTCAGCAGCTGGCCGATCTGGTCCTTCAGGTCCTGCTTGAAGTCGGTCTGGTCGCGCACGGTGTACTGCGGGTAGTCGTGCAGCGCCGTCTTCAGCGACTTGTACGCGGCGTCCTGCTGCCCGTCCTTCGCGGTGGCGAAGATCATCTGGTCCAGCGGCATCCTGTCGTCCGGAACGTACTCGGCGAGCGTGGCGATGGAGATGTACTTGGCCCCGGCGTCGATGACGACGTCGCTGCTGGTGATCGCGCGGACCGTCAGGCGGGCGGTGCCGCCGTCCTTGAATTTCACGTCGATCTTCGACCCGAGGCGGATGCCGTGTGCCTCGGCGAACTTCTCGTGCACGGACATCGAGTCCGGCAGGTAGGCGTCCTTCAGGTCCCCGGCGACGGTCTTGGTGCGCAGGTCGGTCGCGTACGACGGGTCGGCCGCCGTGATGTCGGTGTCCTTGAGCGTCTTGCCGTCGGGCGTGGTGTAATCCGCCTCGGTGGTCTTGTACTCGGTGACCCGCTCCAGGCCCGGCACCGACTTGATCGCCTTCACCGCCTCCGGGGTGATCAGCTGCCCGCTGTCGGACTGCAGGATGAAGTCCGTGCCGACGGTCTTGTCGAGCTGGTCCGTCGCCGACGCCACCATGGACGAGCCGACCACCGACAGGCAGGCCACCAGCGCCAGGCCGATCATCAGCGCCGCGCCGGTCGCGCCGGTGCGGCGCGGGTTGCGCAGGGCGTTGCGCTCGGCCATGCGGCCGATGGGGCCGAAGACCCTGAGGACGACCGCGCCCAGCACCCGCACCAGACCGCCGGCCAGCAGCGGGCCGATGACCACGAAACCGATCAGCGACAGCAGCACGCCCAGGCCGAGCCACAGCGAGCCGCCCTTGGCCTTGTCGGCGGCCGCCGCCAGGTACAGGGCACAGCAGCCGGCGCCGGTGAGCACCGTGCCGGTCACGGCCCGGACGCGGCCCGCGCGGGCGTCCGCGGGAACCCCGACGTCGCGCAGCGCGGCCATCGGCGAGATCTTCCCGGCACGGCGGGCGGGCAGGTAGGCGGCCAGGACGGTGACGACGACGCCCAGCACCACGCCGGCCACCGGGGTCGTCCAGGCGATCGTGAGGTCGTCCGTGGACAGGTGCATGCCCATCTGGCCCATCAGCTTCATCAGCCCGACCGCGATGCCGACCCCCGCGCCGACGCCGAGGACGGAACCGAAGACGCCGAGCAGCAGCGCCTCGGCCAGCACCGACCGGTTGACCTGCCTGCGGGAGGAGCCGATCGCCCGCATCAGGCCGATCTCCCGGGTGCGCTGGGCGACCAGCATCGAGAAGGTGTTGATGATCAGGAAGATGCCGACGAGGAAAGCGATCCCGGCGAAGCCGAGCATCGCGTACTTCATGACGCCCAGGAATCCCTCGACGTCCTTCTGGTTGGCGTCGGCGGTCTCCTTGGCGGTCTGCACCCGGTAACCGGCGCCGAGCGCGGAGACGACGTTCTTCTTCAGCCGGGCGTCGCTGACCCCGGCGGCCGCGGTGACGTTGACGCTCGTGTAGACGTCCGGCTCGCCGACCAGCGTCAGCTGCGCGGTGCGGGTGTCCAGGTAGAAGATCGCCGCGCCGGGGTTGGTGACCTGGAAGGTCGCGATGCCGGAGATCTTCGCGGTGTGCGTGCCGACCGCGCTGATCACGCCGAGTTCGTCGCCGAGCTTCAGGTGGTGCTTGTCGGCGGTGTCGGCGTCGACCATGACCTGGCCGGAGCCCTTGGGCGCCGCCCCCGAGGTGATCTTCATGGTGCGGGCGTCGTTGCCGTTCCAGCTGCCGACGATGGTCGGCCCGCCGTTCTTGGGCGACAGGCTGTCCTTGTCGGCGTCCACGACGGTCACGGAGGTGGAGAACACGGTCCCCTCCGCCGACTTCACACCCTCCGCCCGACGCACCTTGCCCACCACGGACGCCGGCATGACCGGCGGCTTGCCGGTTTCGGAGGTCGTCTCACCGGTGTCGGAGGCGCCCTTGGCGCTGACCGTCACGTCCGAGGAGGTCGCCGCGAACAGCTTGTCGAACGTCGTGTTCATCGTGTCGGTGAACACGAGCGTGCCGCACACGAACGCCACCGACAGCAGGACCGCGACCGCCGACAGGGCCATGCGCCCCTTGTGCGCGAAGAAGTTGCGCATCGAGGTTCTCAGGACGGTCATGACGTGCGCCCCCGGGCGTCGAAGTCCTTCATGCGGTCCAGCACGGCCTCGGCGGTCGGCCGCTGCATCTCGTCGACGATCCGGCCGTCGGCGAGGTAGAGCACCCGGTCCGCGTAGCTGGCGGCCACCGGGTCGTGCGTGACCATGACGATGGTCTGGCCCAGCTCGTCCACCGAGCGCCGCAGGAAGCCGAGCACCTCCGCACCGGCGCGCGAGTCGAGGTTGCCGGTCGGCTCGTCCCCGAAGATGATCTCGGGCCGCGCGGCCAGCGCGCGGGCCACGGCGACACGTTGCTGCTGACCGCCGGACAGCTGGCTGGGCCGGTGCTTGAGCCGCCCGGCGAGCCCCACGGTCTCCACCACCCGCTCCAGCCACGCCCGGTCGGGCTTCCGCCCGGCGATGTCCATGGGCAGGGTGATGTTCTCCAGCGCGTTCAGCGTCGGCAGCAGGTTGAACGCCTGGAAGATGAACCCGATCCGGTCCCGGCGCAGCTGCGTCAGCTTCTTGTCCCTCAGGCCGGTGATCTCGGTCTCGTCCAGGTAGATCTGACCGCTCGTCACCGTGTCGAGGCCGGCGAGGCAGTGCATCAGCGTGGACTTGCCGGACCCCGAGGGGCCCATGATCGCGGTGAACCGGCCGCGGGCGATGTCCACGTCGACATGGTCGAGGGCGACGACGCGGGTCGCCCCGGCCCCGTACGCCTTGACGACCTGTCGCGCCCGCGCGGCAACGGCCGTACGCCCTCCAGTGCCCCCGTGCCTGGGAATGGTCACGGCCGAAGTCATGATGAGTCTCCTCTGTGGGTGGATCGGTGAACCGCACGAACCCGGTACGCCGATGAGTCTGGTCCGTCGAGGGGGTCCCGCGCGCTGGTGCCCGGCACCGTCTTGCGCGGGGGGAAAACCCCACCCCACCGGTCGGGCCGGCCACCCCCCGACGGCCTCCCGACCACCCCTCGGCGGCGTAAAGCCAGGCTAAGGACACCCCCCGGCCCGTCTCGTCCTCCGGCGGTACGACCCCTCCCCGAGCCGTAGGACGGATCTCCCCCTAGACGAGTAAGTCCGATCTCCGGTCAGTGGTCATAGGCGATCAGTGACCGGGTGATCGGTGCGTTGGTTGCGTTGTTGTGCCAGATCGCGG
>NZ_JBIRUY010000035.1:0-83006 GCF_044335305.1 Streptomyces sp. NPDC020490
GCGGTGTGCAGCACCGCCCGGTCCTCCGTCGTGTTGATCTTCTCGCCGCGGAACATGGCGTCGCGCAGGCCGAACACGTCGGTGGCGGCGGCCAGCTCGCGCAGCAGCCGCAGCGTCTCGTCGGTGACGAGGTGCTTGGAGTAGTCGACGTACAGGTCACCGACCTCGAGCGCGTAGCCGGTGCCGCGGCCGGGGGCGGCGGCGAACAGGTCGCGCAACCGCGTCTCGCCGAGTTCCTGGCGGTGCCTGGTCAGCGCGGTCCACTCGGGCGTCTGGTTGAGCCTGGTACGGCCGTGTGCGTTCATGTCCGACTTCAGCCTTCTTTCCTGCCTGCTCTGGGCTGTTCCAACCTAGTTGATCAGCCGATGACGTGAGCCGTCGTCGCGTCGTCGTACGGCGCAACAACAGGTACGTCCGGCTTGAGCGCAGGTGTCAGCGAAATGACGGACAGGGCGAAGAAGACGGCCGCCCGGCGGGCGGCGGCAGGGCACGGCCCGGTGGGGCGGCGGCGGAGCCGGGGCACGGCGGCGCTCCGCGGGCCGGGTGCGCACACGCGCGCACGGGCACGGCGGACACCTGCGGCCAGGCACCCCTGGGCGCCCGGCCGGCTCTCAACTGTCAGATCTCGCCGCGCAGTTTGGCGAGCGCCTCGGCGAGGATCGCCTCGCCGTCCGCGTCGCTGCGCCGCTCCCGGACGTAGGCGAGGTGCGTCTTGTAGGGTTCGGTGCGCGGCGGGTCCGGCGGGTTGTCCTGGTCCTGTCCGGCCGGAAAGCCGCAGCGCGGGCAGTCCCAGGTTTCGGGTACCTGCGCGTCGCTGGCGAAGCTCGGCTGCGTCTCGTGCCCGTTGGAGCACCAGAAGGAGACGCGCAGCCGCGGCGCGGACTCGCCACGCTCGGCCTCGCCCATCGGCCCCGCCCCGACCCGGCTACCTCGGATCGCGTTGCCACTTGCCACGGTCGTAACTCCCTGCGTGATGGTGCCGCGAAGCGAGTCGGCGTTCCGCTTCGCTGCGAGCGCCTCAGTCTACGTAAGGCCCAACGCGCGTCCAGTGACTGGAGTTACCGCCCCACACCCAGACGCAAGCCCCATGATAGGCCGCGCTCAGGTGCGCGTACCGAACATGGGGCCTTGCGTGCGAAATGTGCTGCGGTAGGTGCCTGCGTGGTGAACCGCGTCAGCCTTGATCAGCTGTTGGTCTTCATCAGGATGCCCAGCACGATGATGCACGCGAACCACAGCAGACCGACCACCAGGGTGATGCGGTCGAGGTTGCGCTCGGCGACCGAGGAGCCGCCGACGGACGACTGCATGCCGCCACCGAACATGTCGGAGAGGCCGCCGCCCTTTCCCTTGTGCATCAGCACCAGCAGCATCAGCAGCAGGCTGAAGACGATCAGGGCGATCGAGAACCCCAAAACCACGGCTGGACCAACTTCCTCGGATTCGGATGGACGACGGGGGCACAGCGCCATGGCTGTGCCCCCGCAAGGGTACGACGGATCGCCGCTACCGCATACTCACAGGTCGTGTCACCGGTCGCTCACTGGTTGCTCACTGGTCGCGGAAGCGCACGATCTTGACGAACTCGTCGGCGTCCAGCGAGGCGCCTCCGACCAGGGCGCCGTCGATGTCGGCCTGCGCCATGATCTCAGCGACGTTGCCGGCCTTGACGGAGCCGCCGTACTGGATGCGGACCTTGTCGGCCAGCTCCCGCGTGTACAGCTCGGCGATCTTCCCGCGGATGGCGGCGCAGACCTCCTGGGCGTCCCCGGCGCCGCAGACCTTGCCGGTGCCGATGGCCCAGACGGGCTCGTAGGCGATCACGACGGTCTCGGCCTGCTCGGCCGGCACGTCCTTCAGGCCGCCCTCGACCTGCGCGAGCGTGTGCGTGACGTGGTTGCCCGCCTCGCGGACCTCCAGTTCCTCGCCGACGCACAGGATCGGGGTCAGGCCGTGCTTGAACGCCGCCTTGACCTTGGCGTTCACCTGTTCGTCGGTCTCGTTGTGGTACTGGCGGCGCTCGGAGTGGCCGACGGCCACGTACGTGCACTTCAGCTTGGCCAGCATCGGGCCCGAGATCTCGCCGGTGTAGGCGCCGGAGTCGTGCGCCGAGAGGTCCTGGGCGCCGTACTTGATCCTGAGCTTGTCGCCGTCGACCAGTGTCTGCACGGAGCGCAGGTCGGTGAAGGGCGGCAGGACGGCGACCTCGACGGCCTCGTAGTCCTTGTCGGCCAGGGCGAAAGCGAGCTTCTGGACGTGCGCGATGGCCTCGAGGTGGTTGAGGTTCATCTTCCAGTTGCCCGCCATCAGCGGCGTGCGCGTGCTCATTGTGGGTCAGTCCTCCAGTGCGGCGAGGCCGGGGAGCGTCTTGCCCTCGAGGTATTCGAGGGAGGCGCCGCCGCCGGTCGAGATGTGGCCGAATGCGCTCTCGTCGAAGCCCAGCAGGCGCACGGCCGCGGCGGAGTCGCCGCCGCCGACGACCGTGAAGGCCGGGGAGTCGAGGAGGGCCTGGGCGACCGCCTTGGTGCCCTCGGCGTAGTCGGGGTGCTCGAAGACGCCCATGGGACCGTTCCAGAAGACGGTGGCGGCGTCGGCGAGCTTCGAGGCGTACAGCTTGCGGGTCTCGGGACCGATGTCCAGGCCCTGCTGGTCGGCCGGGATGGCGTCCGCGGCGACGGTGGTGGGGTTGGCGGGCGCCTTGGTCTTCAGGTCCGGGAACTCGGTGGAGACCAGCGCGTCGACGGGGAGGACCAGCTCGACGCCGGTCTTCTCGGCCCGCTCGATGTACTCGCGCACGGCCGGGACCTGGTCCTCCTGCAGGAGGGACTTGCCGATCTCGTAGCCCTTGGCCTTGAGGAAGGTGTAGGCCATGCCGCCGCCGATGAGGAGACGGTCGGCCTTGCCGAGCAGCTGGTCGATGACGGCGAGCTTGTCGGAGACCTTGGCGCCGCCGAGCGCGACGACGTAGGGACGGTGGACGTCCTCGGTGAGCTTCTTCAGCACGGCGACCTCGTTCGCGATGAGGTAGCCGGCGGCGTGCGGCAGGCGGGCCGGGAGGTCGAAGACCGAGGCGTGCTTGCGGTGCACCGCGCCGAAGCCGTCGCCGACGTAGAGGTCGGCGAGTTCGGCGAGCTGGTCGGCGAAGGCGCCGCGCTCGGCGTCGTCCTTGGAGGTCTCGCCGGCGTTGAAGCGGAGGTTCTCGATGACGGCGACCTGGCCGTCGGCGAGGCCCGCGACCGTCGAACGGGCGGACTCGCCGACCGTGTCGGTCGCGAACTCTACGGTGGCGCCGAGGAGTTCACCGAGGCGCGCGGCGGCCGGGCCGAGCGAGAAGGCCGGGTCCGGGGCGCCCTTGGGACGGCCGAGGTGCGAGGCGACGACCACGCGGGCGCCGGCCTCGGCGAGGGCCTTGACGGTGGGCAGGACGGCACGGATGCGGCCGTCGTCGGTGATCGTGGTGCCGTCCAGCGGCACGTTGAGGTCGGCGCGGACGAAGACCCGCTTGCCGCCGACGCCTTCGGAGAGAAGTTCGTCGATCGTCTTCATGTGAGGGCTCCTAAAGGGGGCTCGGGAGGCTCGGACGCCCGAGAGGGCGGCTCATGTCCGTGAGGCTGCTGTCCGCGCGGCGCGGCCGCGAGGGCCGACCGGGCCACAGCCACGCGACACAGGGCTCGGACAGCGCGGCGGTGCGCTGCCCGAGCCCTGTTCTCACATCGAGGTGCCTGCTGGGGTGATCAGAGCTGGTCGCCGACGAAGACCGTGAGGTCGACGAGGCGGTTGGAGTAGCCCCACTCGTTGTCGTACCAGCCGATGACCTTCACGTTCTTGCCCTCCTGAACCATCGTCAGGGAGGAGTCGAAGGTGCAGGACGCGGGGGCGTTGACGATGTCGGAGGAGACGATCGGGTCCTCGGTGTACTCGAGGATGCCCTTCAGTTCGCCCTCGGAGGCCTTGAGGAAGGCGGCGTTGACCTCTTCCTTGGTGACCTCGCGGCTGAGCTCGATGACGAGGTCGGTGACGGAGCCGGTGGGGACCGGGACGCGCATGGCCATGCCGTCCAGCTTGCCCTTGAGCTGCGGCAGCACCAGGGCGGTGGCCTTGGCGGCACCGGTGGTGGTCGGGATGATGTTCTCCGCGGCGGCGCGGGCGCGGCGCAGGTCGCGGTGCGGGAAGTCCAGGATGCGCTGGTCGTTGGTGTACGCGTGCACCGTCGTCATCAGGCCCTTGACGATGCCGAAGTTCTCGTCGAGGACCTTCGCCATCGGCGCCACGCAGTTGGTGGTGCAGGAGGCGTTGGAGATGACGTGGTGGTTCGCCGGGTCGTACTTGTCCTGGTTGACGCCCATCACGATGGTGATGTCCTCGTCCTTGGCCGGAGCCGAGATGAGGACCTTCTTCGCGCCGCCGGCGATGTGCTTCTCGGCGTCGGCCTTCTTCGTGAAGATGCCAGTCGACTCGATGACGATGTCGACGCCCAGCTCGCCCCACGGGATGTCGGCGGGGTCGCGCTCGGAGAGCACCTTGATGGTCTTGCCGTCCACGGTGATGGTGTCGGCGGTGTGGGAGACCTCCTGCTTGAGGCGGCCCAGGATGGTGTCGTACTTCAGGAGGTGTGCGGTGGTCGCGGTGTCACCCAGGTCGTTGACAGCCACGATCTCGATGTCTGCACCCTGCTCCAGCAGCGCGCGGAAGTAGTTACGACCGATGCGGCCAAAGCCGTTGATGCCTACGCGGATCGTCACGAACCGATCTCCTCGTTGGTACGCCGGCACGTGCCGGCGAGCTGTATGGGATGTCCCCGACCACCCCCGACCCTACCTCCCCGGGGGCTTCCGGGTGACATCGAGTCGCCCCATACCCGGCACGTCGCGACGTACCCGTCAGTAGAGGTACGGACCGCCCGGCCGGGGCGGTCCGGCCGGTGCCGGAGCGGCCGGCGACCGGCTCGCGAACCGGCCTTCCGCGGCGGTGCCGCGGGGCGTTTTCCGGTCAACCTGCCGGGACCCTGATGACTTTCGCCGGCCGGTCGTCGACGATCTCCATCGGCCGCAAACCGGGCCCGATCACGCATGGTCAGCCATGAACGCAAGGTCCGGCTCGAATACCGAGGGGGAAGGCGAGGGGGAAGGAGGCCGTCGAGGTCCTCACGGCGCGGGCCCTGACGGAGCGGGTCCTCACGGCGCAGGTCCTCATGGTGATGTCGTGAGCACGTACTCCGTGGCGTCGGCGAATTTCAGACGCTTCTGGTTCGGGCAGACGCTCTCCCAGTTCGGGACCCGGATCGGCACGCTCGGGCTGTCCGTGACGGCCGTCGGGCTGCTCGACGCGGACACCCGGCAGGTGGGTGTGCTCGCCGCGGCGTCCACCGTCTGCTACCTCGTCATCGGCCTGCCCGCGGGCGCCTGGGTGGACCGGATGCTGAAGCGCCGGACGATGATGGGGGCGGCCCTGACACGCTGCCTGGCCATCCTCGTGGTCCCGGTCCTCTGGCTCACCGGGGACCTGCGTATCGAGGTGCTCTACGCCGTCGCCGTCGCCGTGGGCGTGGTGAGCGTCTTCTTCGACGTCGCCTGCCAGTCGTACGTTCCGGTCCTGGTGCCGGAGGAGGACATAGGGGCCGCCAACGCCCGGCTCGAGGCCACGGCGCAGGTGTCCGCGCTGGGCGGGCCCGCGGTGGCCGGGCTGCTCATGCGGGCCGTCAGCGCACCGGTCGTGATGCTCGTCGACGCCCTCGCCTACCTGGTCAGCTTCCTGTCCCTCGGTGTGACCAGGGACGGTGAGCGCGGGCCGGCACCGGAGGCGGGCGGGGCCCGCGGGCACCTGATGGCCGACATCGGGGAGGGCCTGCGGTTCGTCCGGGACCAGCCCGTCATCCGGCGGCTGGCGGTCTCCATGGGGGTGTCCAACTTCTTCGCCACCCTCGTGTCCACCCTGGTCCCGGTCCTGGTCATGCGCACCATCGGCTTCGACTCGTTCGCGCTCGGGCTCATCATGACCTGCGGGGCCGCGGGGGGCGTGGTGGGCGCCCTGCTCGCGCCGAGGGCCCGGCGGCGTTTCAGCGCCGGCGCCGTGATGTCGTGCGGCCTGATCGTGGCGGCCCTCTTCACCGTCGCCAACCCCCTGGCCGCAGCCGTCTCACCGCACGGCAAGGTCCTCGCCGGGGCGGTCCTGCTGGTCGGGGAGTTCGGTCTGACGGCGGGCGCGCTGCTGTTCAACGTGACCCAGGTCAGCCTGCGGCAGGCACTGTGCCCGAAGCATCTCCTGGGCCGGATGAACGCCTCCGTCCGCTTCGTCGTCTGGGGGAGCATGCCGGTGGCGGCGCTGGTGGCCGGGTGGCTCGGCTCGGCGATCGGCGTGGTCGGCGCGCTGTGGGTCGGCGTCGTGGGCAGCGTGGCGACGGTGCTGCCGATCCTCACCGTCGACCGGGTCATGGCCGCCGCCTCCGCAGCGCCGAAGACGCCGGAACCGAAGGCGGTGCGGTGACCCCACGGGACGGTGGGGAACAGGTGGAGCGCATCCCGGCGCGGGCGGTCCGATACGGGTGGTCCGGTACGGACGGTCCGATGCGGACGGTCCGATGCGGACGGTCCGATGCGGGCGGTCCGATGCGGACGGTCCGATGCGGACGGTCCGATGCGGGCGGTCCGATGCGGGCGGTCCGATGCGGACGGTCCGATGCGGGCGGTCCGATGCGGGCGGTCCGATGCGGGCGGCGGGCGTGTCTCTCCGGGGAACGGGGCCGCGCGGGGGGAGGGGAGCCGGTGCCGGACCCGCACGCAACGGGGACCGGCAGGCCGGGCGTGTGCGTGGTCAGCCCACCAGGTTTTCCGCCATCTCCTCGGTGAGGCTCGACTCCGTGCCCGGAATGCCGAGGTCGGAGGCGCGCTTGTCGGCCATCGCCAGCAGGCGGCGGATGCGGCCGGCCACGGCGTCCTTGGTCAGCGGCGGGTCGGCGAGGGCGCCCAGTTCCTCCAGGGAGGCCTGCTTGTGCTCCATGCGCAGCCGGCCGGCGGCGGCGAGGTGCTCGGGGACGTCGTCACCGAGGATCTCCAGGGCGCGGGCCACGCGCGCGCCGGCGGCGACGGCCGCGCGGGCGGAACGGCGCAGGTTCGCGTCGTCGAAGTTGGCGAGCCGGTTGGCGGTGGCGCGCACCTCGCGGCGCATCCGGCGCTCTTCCCAGGCCAGCACCGACTCGTGGGCGCCGAGCCGGGTCAACAGCGCGCCGATGGCATCACCGTCACGGACGACGACCCGGTCGACGCCGCGCACCTCGCGGGCCTTCGCGGCGATCGACAGGCGGCGGGCGGCGCCGACCAGGGCGAGCGCGGCCTCGGGGCCCGGGCAGGTCACCTCCAGGGAGGAGGAGCGGCCGGGCTCGGTGAGCGAGCCGTGCGCCAGGAAGGCTCCGCGCCAGGCGGCCTCGGCGTCGCAGGTGGCGCCGGACACCACCTGCGGGGGCAGGCCGCGGATCGGGCGGCCGCGGCCGTCCACCAGGCCGGTCTGCCGGGCCAGCTGGTCGCCGCCGGCGACGACCCGGATGACGTAGCGCGAACCGCGGCGCAGTCCGCCCGGCGCCATCACGATCAGCTCGGAGCTGTGGCCGAAGATCTCCAGGATGTCCCGCTTGAGGCGGCGGGCCGCCATAGCGGTGTCCAGCTCCGCTTCGATCACGATGCGCCCGCTGACCAGGTGGAGGCCGCCGGCGAACCGCAGGACGGCCGAGACCTCCGCCTTCCTGCAGCAGGTCCGGGTGACGGGGAGCCGGGAGATCTCATCCTTCACCGCTGCCGTCATCGCCATGGGCCGATCCTTCCATGCATCCGAAAAATACGGTCGTACGCGGCGGCGAGGAGCTCCGGGTCATGTCTTGGAGTCCCGTCCGTCCGGGCCACCGGCGCCAGCTCGACCGCGGCCCCCAGCCGCTTGGCGGCCTCGACGAGTACGTCGCGGTCGGGCACGGCGGCCTCGTCGGCCAGCACCACGTCCAGGGCGAGTTTAGGGGCGTGTCGTCCCAAAACCTCCAAATGACGCTGCGGGGAGAAGCCTTCGGTTTCTCCGGGCTGCGGCACCAAGTTCAGTGAGAGTACCCGGCGTGCCTTGGTCTGCGTGAGCGCGTCCAGCAGCTCGGGGACGAGCAGGTGCGGGATGACCGACGAGAACCAGGAACCCGGGCCGAGCACCACCCAGTCCGCGTCCAGCACCGCCTCCACGGCCTCCGGGACGGCGGGCGGGTCGTTCGGTACGAGGTGCACGGACTGCACCTCGCCGCGGGTGAGGGCGACGGTCGCCTGACCGCGTACGGTCTCGACCTGGTCCGGCCGGTCCGGGTCGTGGCCCTTGACCAGCGCCTGCAGCTCCAGCGGTACGGCGGACATGGGCAGCACGCGCCCGTGCGCGCCCAGCAGTCTGCCGACCAGGTCCAGCGCCTGGACGTGGTCGCCGAGCTGTTCCCACAGGGCGACGATCAGCAGGTTGCCGACCGCGTGGTCGTGCAGGTCGCCCTGGGAGTGGAAGCGGTGCTGGATGACCCGGGCCCAGGTCTGGCCCCAGTCGTCGTCGCCGCACAGGGCGGCCAGTGCCTTGCGCAGGTCGCCGGGCGGCAGTACGCCCAGCTCGTCACGCAGGCGCCCGCTGGAGCCGCCGTCGTCGGCCACGGTGACGACGGCGGTGAGGTCGCCGGTGATCCGGCGCAGCGCGGCGAGCGAGGCGGACAGGCCCATGCCGCCGCCGAGGGCGACCACCTTGGGCTGTGCGCCGCGGCGGCGGGGCCGGGCGCCGCGGGCCTCGACGAGCCGGCCGCCACGGGCCTCGACGAGCCGGCCGCCGCGCCCCTCGGGCACGGCCCTGCGCAGCCTGCTCAGCCGCAGAGAGCGTTGCGTCATTCCCGTCCCATGTCCCGGTGCACGACCACCGTCTCCACACCCTCGGCCGCGAGACGTGCGGCGAGCTTCTCCGACGTGGCGACCGAGCGGTGCTTGCCGCCGGTGCAGCCGATGGCGATGGTCACGTAGCGCTTGCCCTCGCGGCGGTACCCGGCCGCGATCAGCCGCAGCAGCTCGGCGTACTGGTCGAGGAACTCCTTCGCGCCGGGCTGGTTGAAGACGTACGCGGCGACCTCCTCGTTGAGGCCGGTGAAGGGGCGCAGCTCCGGGACCCAGTGCGGGTTGGGCAGGAAGCGCATGTCCGCGACCAGGTCGGCGTCGACCGGGAGGCCGTACTTGAAGCCGAAGGACATGACGGTGGCCCGCAGCTCGGGCTCCTCCTCGCCGGCGAACTGGGCGTCCATCTTGGCGCGCAGCTCGTGCACGTTGAGGCTGGAGGTGTCGATGACCAGGTCGGCGTCGCCGCGCAGTTCGCGCAGCAGCTCGCGTTCGGCGGCGATGCCGTCGACGATGCGTCCGTCGCCCTGGAGCGGGTGTGGGCGGCGCACCGACTCGAAGCGGCGCACCAGGGCCTCGTCGGAGGACTCCAGGAAGACGATCCGCCGGGTGACGTGTCTGGCCTCCAGGTCCGCGAGTGACTCGCGGAGGTTGTCGAAGAAACGGCGGCCGCGGACGTCGACGACGACCGCGATGCGTGCCACGTTGCCCTGGGAGCGGGCGCCGAGCTCCACCATGGTGGGGATCAGCGCGGGCGGCAGGTTGTCCACGACGAACCAGCCGAGGTCCTCCAGGCACTTGGCCGCCGTCGACCGCCCGGCTCCGGACATGCCGGAGATGATCACCAGTTCGGGGATCGCGGCGTCGGGCACCCCGGCCGCCTCGATGGTCGGGCCCGTACTCACCTGTGCTCCGTCTCCGCTGTGGTCTTGTCGTCCGTGTTCGGTGTCGTTCATGTCTCCTGCCCCCGTCGCTGGTCCGGTGCCCCCGTCGTCACGGGTTCCCCGTCGGAACCCATGGTGCCGGGTTCCTCCTCCATGATCTCTCCGGTCGCCGTGTTCACGGCGGGTACGGCCGGAGCGGCCTGGGCGAGGGCCACGGCGATGGTCTCGGCCGTCTTGCGGCCTATGCCCGGCACCTCGCAGATCTGGTCGATGGTGGCCGAGCGCAGCTTCTTCAGCGAACCGAAGTGCTTCAGCAGCGCCTGCTTGCGGGTGTCTCCGAGGCCCGGCACGTCGTCCAGGGGGCTCGCGCGGAATCGCTTGGCACGCTTGGTGCGCTGGTAGGTGATGGCGAACCGGTGGGCCTCGTCACGGACGCGCTGCAGCAGGTAGAGGCCCTCGCTGGTGCGGGGCAGGACCACCGGGTCGTCCTGGTCCGGCAGCCAGACCTCCTCCAGGCGCTTGGCGAGCCCGCACACCGCGATGTCGTCGATGCCGAGCTCGTCGAGGGCCTTCCTGGCCGCGGCGACCTGCGGCTGACCGCCGTCGACCACGACCAGCTGGGGCGGGTAGGCGAACTTCCTGGGGCGGCCGTCGTCCTCGGTGAGGCCGTTGCCGACGCTGTTGTCGGTGCTGTTGCCGGAGCCGTCGGCGTCCGGGTTCTCGCCGTCCGCCCACTCCCCCGTCCGCTCCTTCTCGGCGAGGTAGCGCCGGAAGCGGCGGCTGATCACCTCGTGCATGGAGCGGACGTCGTCCTGACCCTCGAAGCCCTTGATCTGGAAGCGGCGGTACTCGCTCTTGCGCTGCAGGCCGTCCTCGAAGACGACCATGGAGGCCACCACGTCGTCGCCCTGGAGGTGCGAGATGTCGTAGCACTCGATCCTCAGCGGGGCGCTGTCCAGGTCGAGGGCTTCGGCGATCTCCTCCAGGGCGCGCGAGCGGGTGGTGAGGTCGGAGGCGCGCCTGGTCTTGTGCAGCACGAGAGCCTGCTGGGCGTTGCGCTCCACGGTCTCCATCAGGGCCCGCTTGTCGCCGCGCTGCGGGATGCGCAGCGAGACGCCCGAGCCGCGCCGCCCGGCGAGCCACTCCTGGACGGGTTCCACCGGGTCGGGCAGGGCGGGGACCAGGACCTCCTTGGGGACCGCGTCGCCGCTCTCCTCACCGTAGAGCTGCTGCAGGGCGTGCTCGACGAGGGCGCCGGTGGTGATCTCCTCGACCTTGTCGGTCACCCAGCCGCGCTGGCCGCGCACGCGTCCGCCGCGCACGTGGAAGATCTGGACGGCCGCCTCCAGCTCGTCCTCCGCGACGGCGATCAGGTCGGCGTCGGTCGCGTCGGCGAGCACGACGGCGTTCTTCTCCATGGCCTTCTTCAGGGCCTCGATGTCGTCGCGCAGGCGGGCAGCCCGCTCGTACTCCATCTCCTCCGCCGCCTCCCGCATCCGCTGCTCCAGGCGGCGGAGGTACGTGCCGGTGCGGCCGGCCATGAAGTCGCTGAACTCCTCGGCCAGTTCGCGGTGCTCCTCGGCGGAGACACGGCCCACGCAGGGCGCGGAGCACTTGCCGATGTAGCCCAGCAGGCAGGGCCGGCCGGTGCGGGCGGCGTTCTTGAAGACGCCGGCCGAGCAGGTGCGGACCGGGAAGACGCGCAGCAGGAGGTCGACGGTGTCGCGGATCGCCCACGCGTGCGCGTACGGGCCGAAGTACCGCACGCCCTTCTTCTTGTGACCGCGCATCACCTGCACGCGCGGGTACTCCTCGTTCATCGTCACCGCGAGGTAGGGGTAGCTCTTGTCGTCGCGGTACTTGACGTTGAACCGGGGGTCGAACTCCTTGATCCAGGAGTACTCCAGCTGCAGCGCCTCGACCTCGGTGGACACCACCGTCCACTCCACCGACGCGGCCGTGGTGACCATCGACCGGGTGCGCGGGTGCAGGTTCGCCAGGTCCTGGAAGTAGTTCGCCAGGCGCTGGCGCAGGCTCTTCGCCTTTCCGACGTAGATCACCCGGCGGTGCTCGTCGCGGAACCTGTACACCCCGGGAGAGTCCGGGATCTGTCCCGGACGGGGGCGGTAGCTGGAGGGGTCGGCCATGTCTCACACCCTACTGGCGAGGGGTGACAGCGCGGCGAGCCTGTGGACAACGCCGGGGGACCGTCGTCCACAGGCTCGCCGCGCTGTGGCGGGACGGCCGCTTTCCGGTCGTTCCGGCCTGCCCGGCCCGGGCAGCGGACCCGTTCACGGAGGTCCCGGGACCAGGACAGGCCCCGGTCCCCGGCGTCCGATCGCGTCTCGGCCAGGAGTACGACGCCGTAGGGCCTCAGGTGTTGTCGGGACTTGGCCGACACGCTTCAATGCGGAGGCATCCGGGGCCGTGAACCAGGGCCTACGGATGTGAAGACGCCCGGACGCCGACGGATGCCCCACGGCCACGCGAACCGGTCTGACCAGCCGAAGCGAGCTTTCACAGAAAGGCCCCTGCATGCCGCACGCCACACAGCACGCGGACGTCGCCGCCGTCGCCACCGCGGAACTGGCCACGGCCCTGAGGGGCGGCCCGTTCCACGTCGCGCTGCGCGCCGCGATCGCCGCCCGTGGACTGCCGCTGCAACGAGTGCAGCACCATCTGTCGCGGTACGGAGTCAAGGTCGGCGTGACGAGCCTGAGTTACTGGCAGCAGGGCGCCCGGCGCCCGCAGCGGCCGGAGTCCCTGCGCGCGGTACGGGCGCTGGAGGAGATCCTGCAACTGCCGGAGGAGTCCCTGATCAGGCTGCTCTCCGAGGGGGACGGCCCTTCCGGGCAGCGGCCCGGCGGCCGCTCCTACCGTTCCCTGGTGGAGGCGTCGGGCATCCTGGACCGGCTGCTGGCCGAGCTGGGCCTGCCCTCCGACGGCGGTCTGCACACCCTCGGCCACCACGAGCGGATACGGATCGGAGCGCGCCGTGAACTGGCGGGACGCGAGTCGCACCACATCGTGCGCGCCCACCGGGACGGCGTCGACCGGTTCGTGGCCGTGCACCACGGCGATCCCGGGTGCGTGCCGGAGCGCATGGGCGTGCAGGCGCTGGAGAACTGCCGCACCGGACGGGTGCGCACGCACCCGGAGACCGGCGTGCTCGTGGCGGAGCTGCTCTTCGACACGCGGCTGCGGGCCGGGGACACGTTCCTCTTCCGGTACGGCGTCGAGGACGGCACCGCGGGCGTGTCGCGCGAGTACGTCCGCGCCTTCGGGCCGGCCGGCGGGCAGTACGCGCTCCAGGTGTGTTTCGACGAACGTGCGCTGCCGGTGCGCTGTCACCGCTTCGCGCAGCACTCGGCGGCCGCTCCCCGCAGCGGCCGCCAGGAACTCGCCCTCAGCGGGCGGCACCACTCGGTCCACCTCGTGGAGGCGCGGGTGCGGACGGGACTCGTGGGGATCGGCTGGGAGTGGGAGTGAGCCGCCCCCGGGCCCGGTGATGCCCGGTGATACCCGCCGCGGCTCAGGCCTGCGGACCGGCGACGATCCTGCCCTTCTCGGCCCGCACCGGCAGTTCGTCGAGCGGCGCGGCGGCCGGGGAGCGCAGCACCTTGCCGGTGGTGGCGTCGAACTCGCTGCCGTGGCACGGGCAGATCAGCTTCGTCCCCTGCAGCGTGTTGATCGCGCACCGCGCGTGCGTGCAGATCGTGCTGTACGCCTTCAGCGAGCCGTCCGCGGCCCTGCTGACCACGACGTTGTGGTCCTGGTACAGCTTGGCGCTCCCCTCGGCGATCTCGCTCTCGGCGCCGAGGTCGACGGGCGCGGTCGGCACGGCGGAGGTGGTGGTGCCGCCGGCCAGGGAGCACGCGGTCAGGCCGAGCCCCGCCACCGGAGCGACGGCGGCTCCGCGCAGGACGGTACGACGGCTCGGGGAGGGACGGCCGGGCATGAGGATCTCCACTGGTGAGGGGCTGTACAGACCGCACGATACCGGGGCGATGTACCGGGCTCGGACGCGGGACCGGCCACGCGGTGCACCAGTCCGCTCCACACAGTCCGGGCAGCCCACGCAGTCCAGGCAGCCCAGGCAGCCCATGCAGTCCGCGCAGCCCATGCAGTCCAAGCAGTCCACGCAGTCCGAGGAAGGAACCGTCTCGTGATCGTCGTCGCCGGTGAGGCTCTGATCGATCTGGTCCCGCAGGGCACGGGTGCCCTCGCCGCCCTGAGGCCGGCGCTCGGCGGCGGCCCGTACAACACCGCCGTGGCCCTCGGCCGTCTCGGCTCCCCCACCGCCTTCTGCTCCCGCACCTCCTACGACGCCTTCGGGGATGCGCTGCTGAACGGGCTGCGGGCGGCGGGCGTGGACGTCTCCGGCGTGCAGCGCGGCCCGGAACCCACCACCCTCGCGGTCGCCACGATCGACGAGCACGGCTCCGCCGCCTACTCCTTCTACGTCGAGGGCACCGCGGACCGGCTGTTCGCGACGCCCCCGGCGCTCCCCGCCGGGACGCGAGCCGTGTCCTTCGGCACCTGTTCGCTGGTCCTGGAGCCGGGCGCGAGCGCCTACGAGGAGTTGCTGCGGAGCGCGGCCGCCCAGGGGGTGTTCACCGCGCTCGACCCCAACATCCGGGCGGGGCTGATCGCGGACGCGGACGCCTACCGCGCACGTTTCCTGAGCTGGCTGTCCTCGGTGTCGCTGCTCAAGCTGTCCGAGGAGGACGCCCGGTGGCTCGGCGGTTCCCCGCGCGAGTGGCTGGCCGCGGGTCCCGCGGCCGTCGTGATGACCCATGGCGGCGACGGCCTGACCGCCTTCGTCCGGGACGGCGGCGAGTACGCGGTGCCGGGTGAGAAGGTCGACGTCGTGGACACGATCGGCGCCGGCGACACGGTGAACGCGGCGCTGCTGCACGGGCTGGCCGCCCGGGACGCCCTGTCCGGCCCGGCTCTGGCGGGTCTGGGGGCTGACGGCTGGAAGCGGCTGCTGCGGTTCGCGGCGCGCGCGGCGGCGGTCACCTGCTCCCGAGCGGGCGCCGAGCCGCCGTACGCGGATGAAGTGAACGAGGCGTAGGGCGCGGGCGACGCGCAGGGGCCGGGCGACGTGACATGCAGGGGCCGGGTCGCGGACGACGCGCGGCGCCCCGCGGACGGGTTGGCTCCGTCCGCGGGGCGCCGTGCTGTTCGGTTCTGGCGTCAGCCGGTCCTGCCGGCGGACGGCCTCAGGCCTTCCGGGCCCGCGTGGTCTTCTTCGCGGGCGCCGCCTTCTTGCCGGCGGTGCTCTTGGCGGTCTTGCCGGCCGTGGTGGCCGTGGTGGCCGGGCTGTCGGCGGTGCTGGTCGCCGCCGCCTTCTTCGCCGCCGTCCTGGCCGCGACCGCCTTCTTCGCCGTCGCCCTGCGGGGTGCCTTCACCGAGGCCGCGTCGCTGATCCGGTCGGCGCCGAGGATCTCCCGGAGGAACTTGCCGGTGTGGCTGGCCGGGACCCCGGCGACCTCCTCGGGAGTGCCCTCGGCGACGACGAGTCCGCCGCCGGCGCCGCCCTCGGGACCCATGTCGACGACCCAGTCGGCGGTCTTGATCACGTCGAGGTTGTGCTCGATGACGATGACCGTGTTGCCCTTGTCGACCAGACCGGAGAGCACCTTCAGCAGCTTGCTGATGTCCTCGAAGTGCAGACCGGTGGTCGGCTCGTCCAGGACGTAGACGGTGCGTCCGGTGGAGCGCTTCTGCAGCTCGCTGGCGAGCTTCACGCGCTGCGCCTCACCGCCGGACAGGGTGGTCGCGGCCTGCCCGAGCCGGACGTAGCCGAGACCGACGTCGTTGAGCGTCTTGAGGTGGCGGTTGATCGCCGGGACGGCCTCGAAGAAGTGCATCGCCTCTTCGATCGGCATGTTCAGGACCTCGGCGATGGACTTGCCCTTGTAGTGGACCTCCAGGGTCTCCCGGTTGTAGCGGGCGCCATGGCAGACCTCGCACGGGACGTACACGTCCGGGAGGAAGTTCATCTCGATCTTGATCGTGCCGTCGCCCGCGCAGTTCTCGCAGCGGCCGCCCTTGACGTTGAAGGAGAAGCGGCCGGGCTGGTACCCGCGGACCTTGGCCTCGGTGGTCTCGGCGAACAGCCTGCGGATGTGGTCGAAGACACCGGTGTACGTCGCCGGGTTGGACCGCGGGGTGCGGCCGATGGGCGACTGGTCGACGTGCACGACCTTGTCGACGAGGTCGTCTCCGTCCACGCGCGTGTGCCGTCCGGGGACGCTCCGAGCGCCGTTCAGCTCGCGCGCCAGGTGTGTGTACAGGATGTCGTTGACCAGCGTCGACTTGCCGGATCCGGAGACGCCGGTGACCGCGGTGAACACGCCCAGCGGGAAGGACACGTCGATGTCCTGGAGGTTGTTCTCGCGGGCGCCGTGCACCGTGAGCCGGCGGGACGGGTCGTGCGGGCGGCGGATGTCCGGCAGCGGGATGGACTTCCGGCCCGCCAGGTACTGGCCGGTCTGCGACTCGTCGTTGGCCAGCAGTTCCTTCAGGGAGCCGCTGTGCACGACCTTGCCGCCGTGCTCGCCCGCGCCGGGGCCGATGTCGACGATCCAGTCGGCGACCTTGATGGTGTCCTCGTCGTGCTCGACGACGATGAGGGTGTTGCCCATGTCGCGCAGCCGGACCAGGGTCTCGATGAGCCGGTGGTTGTCGCGCTGGTGCAGCCCGATGGACGGCTCGTCGAGCACGTACAGCACGCCGACGAGGCCGGAGCCGATCTGGGTGGCCAGGCGGATGCGCTGGGCCTCGCCGCCGGAGAGCGTGCCGGCCGCGCGGTTGAGGGAGAGGTAGTCCAGGCCGACGTCGACCAGGAACCGCAGCCGTTCGTTGACCTCCTTCAGGACGCGCTCGGCGATCTTCTTGTCGCGCGCGCTGAGCTTCAGCTCGCCCAGGAAGTCCGCGCAGTCGCTGATCGACATCGCGGAGACCTCCGCGATCGACTTGTCCATGATCGTGACCGCGAGGACGACCGGCTTCAGGCGCGTGCCCTCACAGGTCGGACAGGGCACCTCGCGCATGTAGCCCTCGAAGCGCTCCCGGCTGGCGTCGCTCTCCGCCTCGCCGTGCCGGCGCTTGACGAACGGGACCGCGCCCTCGAAGGGCGTCGTGTACACGCGCTCGCGCCCGTACCGGTTGCGGTAGCGGACCTCGATCTGCGTCTTGTGGCCGTACAGCAGCGCCTTCCTCGCGCGCTGCGGCAGCCCCGCGAAGGGGATGTCCGTACGGAAGCCGAGCGCGTCCGCGAGGGCTCCGATCAGGCGGTCGAAGTAGTCCTTGGTGTGGCCGTGCGACCAGGGGTGGATGGCTCCCTCGTCGAGGGGCTTGTCCTCGTCCGGGACGATCAGCTCGGGGTCGACCTCCATGCGCGTGCCGATGCCGGTGCACTCGGGGCAGGCGCCGAAGGGCGAGTTGAAGGAGAAGGACCGCGGCTCCAGCTCCTCGAAGGACAGGTCGTCGTAGGCGCAGTACAGGTGCTCCGAGTACATGCGCTCGCGCTCGGGGTCGTCCTCGGGAAGGTCGACGAAGTCCAGCACGACCATGCCGCCGGACAGGCTGAGCGCGGTCTCCACGGAGTCGGTCAGGCGGCGCTTGGCGCTCGCCTTCACCGTGAGGCGGTCGACGACCACCTCGATGGTGTGCTTCTCCTGCTTCTTCAGCGTGGGCGGGCTGGACAGCTGGACGGTCTCGCCGTCCACGCGCGCGCGGCTGTAGCCCTTGGTCTGGAGGTCGGCGAAGAGGTCGACGAACTCGCCCTTGCGCTCGCGCACCAGCGGCGAGAGCACCTGGAAGCGGCTCCCCTCCGGCAGTTCCAGCACCTTGTCGACGATGGCCTGCGGCGACTGCCGCGAGATCGGGCGGCCGCACTCGGGACAGTGCGGCTTGCCGATGCGCGCGAAGAGCAGGCGCAGGTAGTCGTAGACCTCGGTGATCGTGCCGACCGTCGAGCGCGGGTTGCGCGAGGTCGACTTCTGGTCGATGGAGACCGCCGGGGACAGGCCCTCGATGAAGTCGACGTCCGGCTTGTCCATCTGGCCGAGGAACTGGCGGGCGTACGAGGAGAGCGACTCCACGTAGCGCCGCTGGCCCTCGGCGAAGATGGTGTCGAAGGCCAGGGAGGACTTGCCCGACCCGGACAGGCCCGTGAAGACGATGAGCGAGTCCCGGGGCAGGTCGAGCGACACGTTCTTCAGGTTGTGCTCGCGCGCGCCACGGACGATGAGACGGTCGGCCACGCCGGTCCGCACCTTTCTTGAGAGAAGTGACAGGGGCGGGGCCCCCGTCCTTCTCAGACTAGGGGGAGCCACTGACAACGCCGGGTCGGATTCTCGGGATGCATAACAATCCCCGCACCTCCAGGATGCCCGACGCCACACCCGACCCTATAGCACGTGCATTCGATTTCCGGCATTGCTTCACCAGCTTCACCCGAAGGTGTGGCGGAGCTAGGGTCAGCACCATGATTGATCACGGTCATGACCTGGCGTCTCTGCACGACGCGACCGAACGGCTGCTCAGCGCGGCCGCCGAGCTGGACGACGCCGCGGTGGCCCGGCCGTCACGGCTGCCCGGCTGGACCCTCGGCCACATCCTGGCCCACCTCGCCCGCAACGCGGACGCCCTCGTGAACGTCCTGGAGGGCCGCCCCATGTACGCCTCCGGCGACGCCCGGGACGCCGACATCGAGCGGGACGCACCGCGCCCGCTGGACGTGCACCTCTCCGACGTGCGCGAGAGCGCGGCCCGCCTCCGGGCGGCGAGCGCCGTGCCGGCGGACTGGTCGCGGACGGTGGAACTGCGCAACGGCGTCACCGACTCGGCGGCCCGGGTGCCGTTCCGGCGGTGGGTCGAGGTGGAACTGCACCACGTGGACCTCGGGATCGGCTACGAGCTGGAGGACCTGCCGGCGGAGTTCCTGGAGCGCGAGACCGCCTTCCTCGCCGAGCGGTTCGCGGGCCGCCCGGACGTGCCGCGCACACGCCTGACCGACGGCACGCGCGCGTGGAGCACGGGCCGGGAGGCGGAGAAGCCGGAGATCACCGTCACCGGCCCGGCGCCCGACCTGCTCGGCTGGCTCTCCGGGCGCCGCGACGGCTCCACGCTCACCGTGGAAGGCGGTCCGCTGCCGGCGCTGCCCCCGCTCTGACGGCCGATGCCCCGGGCCACCGGCCCATGGCGGGGGACCCTTCGCCGGTCCCCCGCTATAGGCTGACCGGCATGACGTACAGCGGACAGGTGACGGTCGGCGGCCCGGCGGACGTGCACGAGCTGAAGGACCTGATGATCACCAAGATCGCGGTCGGCCCGATGAACAACAACGCCTATCTGCTGCGCTGCCGGGCCACCGACGAGCAGTTGCTGATCGACGCGGCCAACGACGCCGGCACGCTGCTCGGCATGATCGGTGACGACGGCATCGCCTCCGTCGTCACCACGCACCAGCACGGCGATCACTGGCAGGCGCTGGCCGAGGTCGTCGAGGCCACCGGCGCCCGCACGTACGCGGGCCGGGACGACGCCGACGGCATCCCCGTGCCCACCGACGTCCTCGTCGACGACGGCGACGTCATCCGGGTGGGGCAGGTGGAGCTCACCGCGCGCCACCTGGTCGGCCACACGCCGGGCTCGATCGCCCTGGTCTACGACGACCCGCACGGGCACCCGCACGTGTTCACGGGCGACTGCCTCTTCCCGGGCGGCGTGGGCAACACCCGCAAGGACCCGAAGGCGTTCGCCCGTCTGATCCACGACGTGCAGACCAAGATCTTCGACGTGCTGCCGGACGAGACCTGGGTCTACCCGGGCCACGGCAACGACACCACGCTGGGCGACGAGCGCCCGCATCTGCCGGAGTGGCACGCCCGCGGGTGGTGACCGCGCCGGGCCGCCCGCACCGCACGGCGGTCCCGCAGCCCACCCGGACAGCACACAGGGGCGGTCGGGTCCTGTGACCTGCCGCCCCTGCCGCGTCGGCCCGCTTGCCGCCTCGGTGAGGACGGGCCGGTGACCCATGGGGAGTCATGCCGTACAGCGTGCGGAGCGGCGGATGCGTCACACCACGGGGCGTGCGGTGCGAGGCTGCGCGCCCCGCGCACACTGCCACCCGCCCGCCCGACGCCCACCGTGCGCGCCCCGTGTGAACCCTTCGCACACACCGGCACCGTACGCGCGCTCGCGGTCCGCCCTGTCACGCAGTCAACTGGAAGCCGCCCCGCACAGGATGACGGCTCCTGGGCGATATGGGCCGCCGGCCTTCCCGATCCCGCCCTCGGCCGGCGGCCCGGGCGTTCCGCCCGGCACTGTTCACAGTGATGAAACACGCTTTCCCATCATGCGGACAGTTGCCGCCATGACCTCGACAAACGGGACGGCGGGCTGCCAATCTCCCGCCATGCATCTTGCCCCTCGCGCGTTGCACCGCGCCGTCGCCGCCGCCACCATCGCCCTGCTCGCCACCGCCGTCGGCTGTGCTCCGCAGCCGGAGGACAAGGCCGCCGCCAAGCCGTCCGGGTCGGCCGGGAACACGTGTGCCAAGGGCGAGCTGGCCACCAAGACGTCCGGCAAGCTGACGATCGCCACCGACAAGCCCGCGTACGAGCCGTGGTTCAAGGACGACGCGCCCGCCAACGGCCAGGGCTTCGAGTCGGCGGTCGCCTACGCCGTGGCGAAGCAACTGGGCTACGGCAAGAGCGCCGTCGTCTGGCAGAGCGTGCCGTTCAACAAGGCCTTCGCGCCCGGCGTGAAGACCTTCGACTTCGACATCAACCAGGTGTCGATCAGCACCGAGCGCAAGAAGGCCGTGGACTTCTCCTCCGGCTACTACGACGTGCGCCAGGCCGTCATCGCGCTGAAGGGCACCAAGGCCGCGAAGGCGACCGGCATCGCGGACCTCAGGGGTCTCAAGCTCGGCGCGCAGGTCGGCACCACCAGCCTCGACTACATCACCGACGTGGTGAAGCCGAAGCAGCAGCCCGCCGTCTTCGCCAAGAACGACCAGGCCAAGTCCGCCCTGAAGAACGGCCAGGTGGACGCCATCGTCACCGACCTGCCGACCGCCTTCTACATCACGGCCGCGGAGGTCACCGACGCGAAGATCGTGGGCCAGTTCGAGAACCAGGGCGGCACGCCGGAGCAGTTCGGACTCGTCCTCGACAAGGGCAGCGCGCTCACCTCATGCGTGACCGGCGCCGTCGACGCGCTGCGCGAGGACGGCACGCTGGCCAGGATCGAGAAGCAGTGGCTGTCCGAGGCCATCGACGCCCCGGTGCTCAAGTGACGGTGGCGAAGGAGGAGTCGGGGGAGGAGTCGGGCCAGGGCTCCGGCAACGACGTCGAGGACGGCATGCGCGACGGGTACGTCCCGTCGCCGCGGCGGCTGGAGCGCGAGCGCCACAGGCGCGCGCGTGCCCGCCGGGCGACGGCGATCGCCGCGCTGTCGACCCTCGTCACCGGGTTCGTCCTCTACCTGATCGTCGTCAAGGCGCCCGGCTGGCCGCGCACCAAGGAGACGTTCTTCGACACGCGGTACGCGCGCGAGGCGCTTCCCAAGGTCCTCGAAGGGCTGTGGCTCAACGTCCGGCTGCTGCTGGTCTGCGGGGCGGCGGTGCTGGTCCTCGGCATGCTGATCGCCGTCGCCCGCACCCTGCGCGGCCCGGTGTTCTTCCCGCTGCGGGTGCTGGCCGCCGCGTACACGGACTTCTTCCGCGGGCTGCCGCTGATCATCAACCTGATGATCGTGGTCCTCGGCGTCCCCGCGCTGCGTCTGCAGGGCGTCACCGTGGACCCCGTGCTGCTCGGCGGTACGGCGCTCACGCTGACGTACTCGGCGTACGTGGCCGAGGTGTTCCGCGCCGGCATCGAGTCCGTGCACCCCTCGCAGCGTGCCGCGGCCCGCTCGCTCGGCCTGACCAACCGGCAGGCGCTGCGGTACGTCGTGCTCCCCCAGGCCGTGCGCCGTCAGGTGCCGCCGCTGCTGAACGACCTGGTGTCGCTGCAGAAGGACACCGGGCTCGTCTCCATCGGCGGCGCGATCGACGCCGTCCGGGCCGCGGACATCATCGTGGGCCGCAGCCTCAACTACACGCCGTACATCGTCGCGGGCCTGGTCTTCGTGGCGCTGACCATTCCGATGACGCGGTTCACGGACTGGGTCACCGCCCGGATGGACCGCCGCCGGGCCCAGGGAGGAGCACTGTGAGCGACGCGCCCGTGCTGCGCATGGAGTCCGTCCGGAAGACCTTCGGCGACTCGGTCGTCCTGCGCGACGTCGACCTGGAAGTGGCCCCGCACACGGTGACCGCGCTGATCGGCGCCTCCGGCTCCGGCAAGTCGACGCTGCTGCGCTGCGCCAACCTCCTGGAGGAGATCGACGACGGCGCGATCTGGCTGGACGGCGAGGAGATCACCGACCCGCGCGCCGACCAGGACGCGGTACGCCGCCGTATCGGCGTCGTCTTCCAGGCGTACAACCTGTTCCCGCACATGACCGTGCTGGAGAACATCACGCTCGCCCCGCGCCGGGTGCACGGCGCCTCCCGCGAGGAGGCCGAGCAGCGTGCCAGGGAGCTGCTGGAGCGGCTCGGGCTCGGCGACCGGGCGGACGCCTACCCGGACCGGCTCAGCGGCGGCCAGCAGCAGCGTGTGGCGATCGTCCGCGCCCTCGCCGTGCGCCCGTGCCTGCTGCTGCTCGACGAGATCACCGCCGCCCTCGACCCGGAACTCGTGGGCGAGGTCCTGACGGTGGTGCGCGACCTGAAGGAGGACGGCATGACCATGGTGCTGGCCACGCACGAGATGGGCTTCGCCCGGGACGTCGCCGACCAGGTCTGTTTTCTGGACGGAGGCGTGGTTCTGGAGCGCGGTACGGCCGAGGAGGTCTTCGGCGACCCGCAGCGGGAACGCACCCGGCGGTTCCTGCGGCGGATCGTGGAGGCGGGCCGGCTGTGAGCGGCCTGGGGGCCGGCGCTCACGCCTGGGCCTGCGCCGCCCCCACCAGCGCCGCGACGCGCTCCACGCCGAAGACGTACCCCTGCACTCCGCATCCCGCGATGACCCCGTCGGCCCGCAGCGAGACGTAGGAGTGGTGCCGGAAGGACTCGCGCTGGTGGATGTTGGAGATGTGCACCTCCAGCACCGGCAGCCCGTCACAGGTGTTGAGCGCGTCCAGGATCGCGACCGACGTGTGCGAGTAGGCGCCGGGGTTGACCACGATGCCGCAGTGGTTGAGCCGCGCCTCATGGATCCAGTCCACCAGTTCGCCCTCGTGATTGGACTGCCGGAAGTCCACGGTGCCGCCGTGCGCGGCCGCTGTCCTGGCGCACAGTGCCTCGACGTCGGCCAGTGTGTCCTTGCCGTAGATCTCCGGCTGCCGCTGGCCGAGAAGGTTCAGGTTGGGTCCGTTGAGAATCATGATCGGGGCGTTGGCCAGGGTGCGGGGCACGGTTCCTCCGGTCCGGGGCGGGCGAGCTGATCGGCCCCGGTCTATCACGGTGCGCCCGGCGCTGCGCGACCCGCACCCGTCGTGGGCTCCCGGCGGTCGTCGTTCCGGCGTCCGCCGTGCTCAGGCCTGGACGCTGTCCTTCGCGGCGCCTTCGGTCCCGGACGGCGCCGCCTCGGCCTCCGCCTGCTTCCTGGACGCCCTGAGGCTGGTGAGCGTGGTGACCAGGAGGACCGAGCAGATCACGCCGAGGGAGACCGGTATGGAGATCTCCGGGACGTGGACGCCGGACTCGTGCAGCGCGTGCAGGACCAGCTTGACGCCGATGAAGCCGAGGATGACCGACAGGCCGTAGCTGAGGTGGACCAGCTTCTTCAGCAGGCCGCCGATGAGGAAGTACAGCTGCCGCAGACCCATCAGCGCGAAGGCGTTGGCGGTGAACACGATGTACGGGTCCTGGGTCAGGCCGAAGATCGCGGGGATGGAGTCGAGCGCGAACAGGATGTCGGTGGTGCCGATCGCCAGCATCACGACCAGCATCGGGGTCATGACCCGCTTGCCGTTCTGCCGGATCCACAGCTTGGTGCCGTGGTAGCGGTCGGCGACGCCGAATCGGCGCTCGACTGCCTTGAGCAGCTTGTTCTCCTCGTACTCCTCGTTCTCCTCCTCGGCCCGGGCCTCCTGGACCAGCTTCCAGGCGGTCCAGATCAGGAAGGCGCCGAAGAGGTAGAACACCCACGAGAAGCTGGCGACGATCGCGGCTCCCGCGGCGATGAAGACCGCCCGCAGGGCCAGGGCTATGAGCACGCCGATGAACAGCACCCGCTGCTGGTACTGCGAGGGCACGGCGAACTTCGCCATGATCAGGACGAAGACGAAGAGGTTGTCGACGCTCAGCGACTTCTCGGTGATGAAGCCCGCGAAGAACTCGCCGGCGGGACGGCCGCCGCCGAGGACGAGCAGGCCGAGACCGAAGAGCACGGCGAGAGTGATCCAGACGCCCGTCCAGATCCCGGCTTCCTTGAGGGACACGTCGTGCGGTTTGCGGCCGATGAAGAAGTCGACCGCGATCAGGGCGGCGAGACCCACGATGGTCAGGACCCACAGGGTCGTCGAAACATCCACTGCGCCTCCGGCAGTACGTAACGGCAAATGTCAGCGTCGTCGCTGCCGGAGGTCTCTTCCACCCAGTGACACAACTCTGGGCCGACGCCCCGGGATCTGGCCGGATCCGTATTGACGGGAACGCCGCAGCAGGCAGGGAGTACTCCCCTCCGTACGGAAGACAGTACCCCTATCACCAAGGAAAGGTAAAGAGATCGGTAAAGAAAATTCCAAAGACGCAGCTCAGAGAGCTTTACTCAGGCTTGACGCTCGCTTCGACGGTCACCGTTTCCACTCGCGGCGGGCCTGTGCGACCTGCGCGAGAACCTGGTTCAGCACCTGGCTGTGCGGCGGCACGAGGGTCGGCTCGTAGGTCCAGGCGTGGCCCACCCACGGGTCGGCGAGGTGGTCGTCGGGCACCGGGGTGAGTCGCAGCAGCGAACGCCACAGCGGGTCGAGCAAGGGGCCGTATCCGGCGGCCTCCTCGCGGTCCGCGATCATCATCAGATGGACGCCGACGGCCGGTCCCTCGTCCGCCAGGTAGCGCAGCTGGTTCACGGCCCGGTCGTCGAAGCCGTGCGGGAAGTCGTTGACGATCAGCAGCTGCTCGGCCGTGTCCAGGTCGTGCGGCAGCGAGTCGGCCGCGCCGCCGCGCATGGCCATCTGCACCAGGTCGACGCGCTGTGTCAGCCGCGCCAGGACGTCCGAGACCCCCGCGGCGCCCAGGGCGGGCGGGCCCGCGAGCACGCTGTTCTGCACCAGCGGTACGAGCTGCTGCGCCGCCGACCCCGCCGGGTCGATGACGTGCACGGTGAACTCGCCCGCCGGGTAGACGGCGAGCAGCCGCGCGGCGAGCGCCACCGCGGTCTCCATCCCGAGGCGCCGCAGGTCGTGGGCGTCGGCGAAGGTTTCGTCGAGCATTCCGACACGCCCGCTGTCGATCCACAGTCCGCGTTCGAGCGGCAGGCGGACCAGCATCGGGATGCGCAGCGGGTCGCTCTCCGGCAGGTAGAGGTCGCCCAGGCGCACGGCCATCGGGATCTCCATCGGCACCTGGTAGGCGTGCCAGACGGGGTTGTCCCAGCGCGCGTACGCCGGCGGCAGCGCCGGCTCCACGACGTCGGCCTCGGCGCCGAGCTGGGCGAGGTCCCGGTCGAGTGCCTGCCGGGCCTGGTCGACGAGCTGGGTGTGCTTCGCCCGGGCCGCCTCCCGCGCGGCGTCGCCCTGCCCGCCGATCCTGCTGCGGGGGTCGGACAGGACCTGGTCGAGTTCCTTCTCCATGCGGGAGTCGGCGAAGTCGACCGCGCTGCGGTAGGCCGCCGTGGAGCGGGCCAGGTCCTCGAACATGCCCCAGACCTGGTTGTAGAGCCGCTCGTCCATGGACCAGCCGGTCGCGTCGCCCGCCACGGGCTGCGCGGGCCGGCCCGGCTGGGCCGGGGGTGCGGTCGGCGGGGGCGGCGGCGGGGCGCCGGTGTGCCGGCCCGGGTGGCTGTAGTCGATCGGGCCACCCGCGGTGGGCGCGGACGGCTGGGGGCCGGCGGAGGGATCCGCCGGACCCGCCGAAGGACCGGACTGCGCACCCTGCGTCGCGTACGGGGACGCGGCGTCGGGGGCCGCGTGACCCGGGGTTGTCCGGGGCACGGGACCGCCCTGGTCGGGACCGTGCGCCGGTGCGGTCGCCTGGCGGCTGCGGCCGCCGTCCGCGGTACGCGCCTGCGGCGCCTGCACCGAGCGGGCCAGGCCCTGTGCCACCGCCTCGTTGATGCCGGTCGCCAGCTGCTGGGCCTCGGCCAGGCCCTGGTCGGTGAAGAGCTCGGCGAGGCCGCCGGCGTACCCCTGGCCGACGGCGCGCACCTTCCAGGCGCCCTGCCTGCGGTAGAGCTCCAGGGCGACGACCGCCGACTCGGCCTCCAGGCCGGTGATCGTATAGCTGGCGACCTCGGTGCCGTCGAGGCCGGTGACCGCGACGAAGGGGGCGGCGACGGCGCCGAACCGGACCGGGCCGCCGACTCCCATGGGCAGGGCGAGCAGCACACTGACGCGATGCACGGCCTCCGGCATGGCGTCCAGGTCGACCGCGAGACGGTGGTCGGCGGCCGCCTGCCGGGAGACCTCCAGACCGGGCAGGGTGGGTGCGCCCGGATGGGCCACCCATTCGACGCCGCGGATCTTGCCGTTCTCGTCGCTGAGCGTGGCAGCCGCCACGATCGGCTTGCCGGCCGAGACCCGGACCTCGAGACGGACCTGGGTAAGCGGGTGGTTCTGCCCCCGCACCAGCTCGGCCGTCATCGCCTTCGTCCCCCTGTGTCGCTGGTGTGTCGTGTCGTGTGCCGCTCGCCGGTCCCGCTAGAGAAGCGGCAGGATCGCCGGCATCAGGTCCTGGAACGTGCGGCCGTTGGCCGGGTTGCCGAGGGCCGTCATGGTCCAGCCCGCGCCCGCGCGGTGCACCTTCGCCATGACCTGGGCGGTGTAGGCGCCGCCACCCGCGAGCGTGTAGCGGGCGAGCTCCTGGCCGTTGGTCTCGTCGACCAGGCGGCAGAACGCGTTCTGCACCTCCTGGAAGGTCTGCCCCGTGAAGGAGTTCACGGTGAAGACGATCTGGTCGATGTGGACCGGGACGCGCTGCAGGTCGACGAGGATGGACTCGTCGTCGCCGCCCTGGCCGGCGCCGCCGACGAGGTTGTCGCCGGTGTGGCGGACCGAGCCGTCGTCGCTCACCAGGTGGCGGAAGAAGACGACGTCGACCGGCTGCTTGTCCGCGAACAGGACGGCGGAGGCGTCCAGGTCGATCTCCCGGGTGCGCGAACCGAACAGGCCGCGCCGGGGAGCCGCCTGCCAGCCGAGACCCATACGGACCGCGGACAGGCTGCCTCCGTCGTTCTTCTGCAGACTAATGGCCTGACCCTTGGTCATGTTGACGGTCACGCGCTGATTCCCCTCTCGTGCTTTCCCCTGTTGCCGCGGAATCCGCGGTTGATGAGCACCCTACGCAGGGCCACTGACAGTGCCGTACCCCGGCCCGTACTTTGTGTCGGTCTTGAAACACAGCGCGTGCGGACGGGGCCCGGAAGAAGCGTGCCGACGGCCGGTCAGGCCAGGCCCGCCTCCTTCATCTGACGCAGTTCCTTCTTCATCTCGGAGACTTCGTCGCGCAGCCGGGCGGCGATCTCGAACTGAAGGTCCGCGGCGGCGGCGCGCATACGCTCCGTCAGCTCCTCGATCTGCTCGGCGAGATCGGCCGCGGGACGGTCGGTCGGCACCGTCTGCCTGGCCTTGCCCTTGGCCGCCTTGGCCGCCTTGGTGCCGGCCGCGCCGGCGCCGGCCGCCTTGCCGAGGGAGGGCACGGGGGCCTTGGCGCCCTTGCCGTCCTTGGTCTTGCGGTAGCCCGAGCCGAGCAGTTGCTCGGTGTCGACGTCCTCGCGGGCGATCTGCGCCACGATGTCGTTGATCTTCTTGCGCAGTGGCTGGGGGTCGATGCCCCGCTCCTTGTTGTACGCGATCTGCTTCTCGCGCCGGCGGTTGGTCTCCTCGATGGCCCGCTCCATCGCCGGTGTGATCTTGTCGGCGTACATGTGGACCTGGCCGGAGACATTGCGCGCGGCGCGGCCGATGGTCTGGATGAGGGAGGTGCCGGAACGCAGGAACCCCTCCTTGTCGGCGTCCAGGATCGCCACCAGGGAGACCTCGGGCAGGTCGAGGCCCTCGCGCAGGAGGTTGATGCCGACCAGGACGTCGAACTCGCCGGAGCGCAGCTCGCGCAGCAGTTCCACGCGGCGCAGCGTGTCGATGTCGCTGTGCAGGTAGCGCACCTGGATGCCGAGCTCGAGGAAGTAGTCCGTGAGGTCCTCGGCCATCTTCTTGGTGAGCGTGGTGACCAGGACGCGCTCGTCCTTCTCGGCCCGCGTGCGGATCTCGTGCACCAGGTCGTCGATCTGGCCCTCGGTGGGCTTGACGACGACTTCCGGGTCGACGAGGCCGGTGGGGCGGATGATCTGCTCGACGACGCCGTCCGCGCGGGAGAGCTCGTAGGTGCCGGGCGTGGCCGACAGGTAGACGGTCTGCCCGACCCGCTCCTGGAACTCCTCCCACTTCAGGGGGCGGTTGTCGAGGGCGGAGGGCAGGCGGAAGCCGTGGTCGACGAGGGTGCGCTTGCGGGAGGCGTCGCCTTCGTACATGGCGCCGATCTGCGGGACCGTGTTGTGCGACTCGTCGATGACCAGCAGGAAGTCGTCCGGGAAGTAGTCCAGCAGGGTGTTGGGCGGGGACCCGGGCGAGCGGCCGTCGAAGTGCATCGAGTAGTTCTCCACGCCGGAGCAGGTGCCGATCTGGCGGAGCATCTCGAGGTCGTAGGTCGTCCGCATCCGCAGCCGCTGGGCCTCCAGGAGCTTGCCCTGCTTCTCCAGGCCGGCCAGCCGCTCCCCCAGCTCCTTCTCGATGTCGTTGACGGCCCGCTCCATGCGCTCGGGGCCCGCGACGTAGTGGGAGGCCGGGAAGACGTACAGCTGCCGGTCGTCGCTGATGATCTCGCCGGTGATCGGGTGGAGGGTGGAGAGTGCCTCGATCTCGTCGCCGAACATCTCGATGCGGACGGCGAGCTCCTCGTAGACCGGGAAGATCTCGATGGTGTCGCCGCGCACCCGGAAGGTGCCGCGGGTGAACGCCATGTCGTTGCGCGTGTACTGGATGTCCACGAAGCGGCGCAGCAGCTGGTCACGGTCGATCTCGTCGCCGACCCTGAGCGGGACCATGCGGTCGACGTACTCCTGCGGCGTGCCGAGGCCGTAGATGCAGGACACCGAGGCGACCACGACGACGTCGCGGCGGGTGAGCAGCGAGTTGGTCGCGGAGTGGCGCAGGCGCTCGACCTCCTCGTTGATCGAGGAGTCCTTCTCGATGTAGGTGTCCGACTGCGGGACGTATGCCTCGGGCTGGTAGTAGTCGTAGTACGAGACGAAGTACTCGACGGCGTTGTTGGGCAGGAGCTCGCGGAACTCGTTCGCCAGCTGGGCGGCCAGCGTCTTGTTCGGCGCCATCACCAGGGTGGGGCGCTGGAGCTTCTCTATCATCCACGCGGTGGTCGCGGACTTGCCGGTGCCGGTCGCGCCGAGCAGGACGACGTTCCTCTCGCCCGCTTCGATGCGCCGGGCGAGCTCGGCGATGGCCTGCGGCTGGTCGCCGCTCGGCTGGTAGGGGCTGACGACCTCGAAGGGCGCCACCGTGCGTTCGATCTGGGAAACGGGCCGCATGCTGTCCACCGTACGACCCGCCACTGACAATGCGGCGGGATCAGCGGCTTTGCGGGGTCCGGGAGCCGCGGCGGCCCGGCTGCTGCCGGCCGGGGCGGTGCGGCGGACGGCGGGCCGGGTGCTGCGCGGCCGGACGGGCCGGGACCCCCGGCTTGTGCTCGGCCGGGGACCGGGCCGGTTTGCCCATGACCATCAGCGGGTCGAACACCACGATCACGCCGGCGAGCAGCAGGAAGACGAGCGGGCCGATCAGCATGGGGGCGAGCAGCCCGGCCGGCGAGTCCCCCGTGGAGGAGCCGGCGGGGCCGTGGAGGTGGACGCTGAGGGCCGCCATGCCGGTGTAGTGCATGCCGCTGACGGCCAGCCCCATGACGAGACTCGCGCCGACGCTCCACAGGAACCCCCTGACCTGTGCGGCGGCCCACAGGGCGGCGGTGGCGGCGGCCATCGCTATGACGACGGAGACGGCGACGGTGAGGGTATTGTACTCGAACTTGCCGTTCAGCTGCATGCCGGCCATGCCCAGGTAGTGCATCGAGGCGATGCCGAGGCCGGTGACGGTGCCCCCGGTGAACAGGGCCGCGCCCTTGGCGCCCCGGTAGCCGACGATGAAGATCCCGATGCCCACCATGAGGACGGCGACGCCGAGACTGGCGTAGGTCAGGGGTCTGTCGTAGTGGATGGCCGCCCCTTTCACCGCGAACCCCATCATCGCGACGAAGTGCATCGTCCAGATGCCGGAGCCGATCGCGGCGGAGCCGAGGGCGAGCCAGCCGGCGCGCCAGGAGCGCGCCACGAGCATGGACCGGGTCGTGCAGCGCAGGCCGAGCGCACCGCCCAGGCAGGCCATGAGGAAACCCACCAGTGGTGTGACGAGCCCGTAGCTGAATCCGTCGACCGTGCCCTGCATGCGCGGCTGCCCTTCCGCCCTCTTTGCGTCCGGAATCCGTGGAAAGCGCCCCCCTCCCAGTACCGCCCGAGCGGTGCAGGGCTGACGCAGAGAGTATGACCCCCACCTGAATGGTCGAACGATTTTCCGGCAAAGAAACACGCGCCTGACCCAGTTGTGCGCCACCGGTGAGCGGAGTTGGGCGGCTCCCTTCGCCGTGTGGCCGTTCTGCGCCCCGCCGCCGGTTACGCGATGCTGTCACAGTTGAGCTGTCCGTGATCCCGCCGACCGCTCGACGCGAGGAGTACGCATGCACGTGCGCGCCGTAGTCGCCCTGACCACCGCGCTCCTGGGGGCCGTCGCCCTCCTGTTTCCCACGTCCGACGCCCGGGCCGGCGACGTCGGCGCGGCGCCCGTGGTCGTCGCCCACCGGGGCGCCTCCGCCTACGCGCCCGAGAACACGCTGCCCGCCGTCGACGCGGCGGCCCTGCTGGGCGTTTCCTGGGTCGAGAACGACGTCCAGCGCACCAAGGACGGGGAACTCGTCGTGATCCACGACGACAGCCTGCGGCGCACGACCGACGCCGAGCAGGTCTTTCCCGGGCGGGCGCCCTGGAAGGTGAAGGACTTCACCGCGGCCGAGATCGCTCGGCTGGACGCGGGGAGCTGGTTCGGTCCCGCGTACGCGGGCACGCGCGTGCCGACGCTGGAGCAGTACCTGCGCCGTGTCGGAGTGCACCGGCAGAGCCTGCTGCTGGAGATCAAGAGCCCCGAGCTGTACCCCGGCATCGAGCGCCAGACGCTGAAGGTCCTCGGCAACGAGGGCTGGCTCGACCACCGGCACCTGGCCGCCCGGCTGGTGGTGCAGAGCTTCAGCGCCGGCAGTCTGCGGATCGTCCACGACCTTGAGCCGGGCGTCCGGACGGCCCTGCTCGGGACGCCCGCCGTGTCCGACCTGCCCGCGTACGCGGCCTTCACCGACGGGATCAATCCCTCGTACGCCTCGGTCTCGGCGGGCTACGTCTCCGCCGTCCACGCGCTCACCGGACCGCACGGCAGCCCGCTGTCCGTGTTCATCTGGACCGTAGACGACGTGAACACCGCCCGCCGGGCCGCCGGATACGGCGTCGACGGCGTCATCACGAACAAGCCCGACCTGGTGCGGGCCGCGTTGCAAGCCCCCTGAGGCCTCCGCGGGAAGCCGCCCGGCCGCTGCTCGCACGGCGTTGTCAGTGGCGGGCCGTACGGTGGGACGCATGGACAGCCATGGGCAGCAGTACGAGCAGCGGATCGTGTGGGCCGTCGTCGACACCGGGATCGGTCCGCTGCTGCTGGCCGCGACCCCCGAGGGCCTGGTCAACGTCGTGTTCCACGCCACCGACGCGGTGCGGGACAGGGCGCTGGGGCGCCTCGCGTCCCGGTTGGGCGGCGAGCCCGTCGAGGCTCCCGGCTCGCCACTGCTGACCGAGGCGATACGGCAGGTCGGGGCGTACTTCGCGGGCGAGCGGCGCGCTTTCGAGCTGCCGCTGGACTGGTCGCTGATCTCCGGCTTCAACCGGCAGGTGCTGCGTGAGCTGGCGACCGGCGTGCCGTTCGGCCAGGTCGTCGGCTACGGGGATCTGGCCCGGCGGGTCGGCCAGCCCGGCGCGAGCCAGGCGGTGGGGGCGGCGATGGGGTCCAACCCGCTGCCGGTCGTGGTGCCCTGCCACCGGGTCGTCGAGAGCGACGGAGGCATCGGCGGCTTCGGCGGCGGCCTGGAGGCCAAGCGGAAGCTGCTCGCGCTGGAAGGGGTGCTCCCCGAACCGCTGTTCTGACGGGAGGCCTGGCGACGGTACCTGCGCCGCCCAGCGGACCGAGCCGGACAGGGGCCGCGCACACGCGGCCCCGTGCCGCTAGTCGTAGTGCCGGGCCTCGAAGACGTTGCCGTCCGGGTCGCGGAAGTAGAAGCTGCGCCTGGCCATCCCGCGGGCGCCGTAGGCGCCGTGCGAGATGTCGGACATGGGGACGCCGTGTTCCTCCAGGCGGGTGCGGAGCGCCTCGAAGTCGGGGCCGAGGAGGGACACGCAGACGTGGTTGACGGGGTGACCGGCGCTGTCGGCGGCCCCGGGGACCATGTTCATCTCCTCCGCCATGGTGAGCGGTGCGAGGTCGAAGATGGTCTCGTCGTTGAGCCGTACGGAGGGGAAGGACGTCGTACCGGCGGCGAACTCGGTGACCCTGAGGGGCTCGAGTCCGACCGCCTTCTCGTAGAAACCGGCTGAGGCGACCGGGTCGCGCACCCACAGGACGACGTGGTCCAGACGTGCCGTGTTGTCCGTCATGCGTCCCAGGCTGGGCCCCTCAGCGACGGGCCGCAAGGGTTTGACCGGGGGTGCCGCCCGCCAGAGATGAGGGAAGACCGACTGACAGGAGGCGGGCACGTGGTGCTGGTGGTGTCGGAAGAAGTGCGGGAGGCGGTCGACGCGCGTCGCCCCGTGGTGGCCCTGGAATCCACGATCATCGCGCACGGCCTGCCGCGCCCGCGCAACCTGCAGGTGGCACGGGAGCTGGAGGAGGTCGTACGGAGCGAGGGTGCCGTACCGGCGACGATCGCGGTGCTGGACGGGCGGCCCCATATCGGCCTCGCCAAGGACCAGTTGGAGCGGATCGCGAACGAGGACGGCATCCGCAAGCTGGGCCACCGCGACCTTCCGCTCGCGCTGGCCTCCGGTGCGAGCGGGGCGACCACGGTGTCGGCGACCGCGCTGCTCGCGGCCCTGGCGGGCGTGCGGGTGTTCGCGACGGGCGGGCTCGGCGGGGTGCACCGGGAGTGGACGGTGACGCAGGACGAGTCGGCCGATCTGGGGCTGCTGGCGCGCACCCGGATCACGGTGGTGTGCGCGGGCGTGAAGTCGATCCTGGACGTGCCGGCGACCCTGCAGCGGCTGGAGACGCTGGGCGTCGCCGTGGCGGGCTACGGCACGGACCGCTTCCCCGGCTTCTACCTGTCGGACTCGGGCCATCCGGTGGACTGGACGCTGGAGTCGCCCGATCAGGTCGCCGGCGTGATGAGGGCGCAGGACGCGCTCGGCGGGCCCGAGTCGGCGCTGATCGTCGCCAACCCCGTGCCGGAGGCGGAGCAGCTGGACCCGGGGCTGCACGCGCGTGTGCTCGCCGACGCGCTGCACGCGTGCGAGACCGAGGGTGTCACCGGTCAGGCGGTCACGCCGTTCCTGCTGGACTACCTGGTGCGGCACACCGACGGCGCCTCGCTGAGCGCCAATCTGGCGGCGGTGCGCGGCAACGTACGGCTGGCGTCGCGGATCGCGGCGGCCTGGGCCGGGGCGTGACTGCGGAGCCGGGCGGCGCGGAGCCGGGCGGAGCGGAGGCAGGCGGAGCGGAGGCAGGCGGCGAGAGCGGCGCGGCCGGCGTCCATGGCCCGGGATCCGGTGCGCTGCTGGTGGTCGGGGATGTGATCACGGACGTCGTCGCCCGGCATTGGGGTCCGCTCGCGCCGGGAACGGACACGGCCGCGGCGATCCGGACGGTGCCGGGTGGCGCGGGTGCCAACGTGGCCTGCTGGGCGGCGCATTGGGGCTGCCCGGAGGTACGGCTGCTGGGCCGGGTGGGCCGGGAGTCGGCCGCGTGGCACGAGCGTGAGCTGGTCGCCTGCGGGGTGCGCCCCCGCCTCGTCGTCGATCCTCGGGCGCCGACGGGGACGGTGATCTGTCTGGTGGACACCGGTGACGCGGCCGAGCGGACCTTCCTCACCGACAGCGGCGCCTCGTTGCGGCTCGATCCCGATGACTGGTCCGACGCGCTGCTCGACGGGGTCGCGCGACTGCATCTGTCGGGCTACCTGCTGTTCTCCGAACCGAGCCGGGCGCTGGTGGCGGCGGCCCTGCGGTCGGCACGCGCGCGTGGTGTGCCGGTGAGCCTGGACCCGGCGTCGGCGGGCTTTCTCACCCGGTTGGGCGTCGACCGTTTCCTGCGGCTCGTCGAGGAGGTGGACGTCCTGCTGCCGAGCCGGGACGAGGCCTGCCTGCTCACCGGGCTGCCCGATCCGGAGGACGCGGCGGTGAAGCTGAGCCGGCACGTCCCGCTCGTGGTCGCCAAGCAGGGCGCGGACGGCGCGCTGGTGGCCCGGTCCGGCGAACTGTGCGCCCGGGTGCCGGCCGTCGCGGCGACGCCCAGGGACACGACGGGAGCCGGTGACGCCTTCACCGGCGCGTTCCTCGCGGCCCTGCTCACGGGCGCCGGCCCGGAACACGCGGCGCGGGAGGGCTGCCGGGCGGGGGCGCGCGCCGTGGAACGGGTGGGCGGGAGGCCGACGGCCGGGGAGTGAGCGCGGGGCACGGGCCGACGAGACGGAAGACCCGAGACCGGAGACCCGGTAGGTGGACCGAGGACGCTCCGGCCCGGCTACGGCTTGCGTCCCCACGCCGAGATCAACGGGGCGGTCGCCAGGTCCATGCCTGCGGACGCGACGTTCGCCAGGTGGCGGTCGATGTCCTCGTCCGTGGCGAGGCCCGCGGCGACGAGGCGGTCGCGGACCTGCCGGATCGTGGCCGATTCCAGGGCGGCGCAGGCCGGCGAGGAGACCGGGAAGTACGCGTCGGCCTCGACCTGCCGCAGACCGGCCTCACGCAACAGTCGCGGCAGCTTGCGGCCGTAGGAGAGGTCGGCTCCGCTGTCGGCCAGCAGCCGGCGGAATCCGTGCCGCAGCCGGTTGGCGAGGTGCTGTTCGGGGCCGTGCTCGTCGGGGCAGAGCTGTGGCTGGAGGGCGGGGTCGGCGTCCTCGACGAGGAGGCGGCCGCCGGGGCGCAGGGCCTTGACCATCGAGCGCAGTGCCCGTTCGCGGTCGGGGACGTGGACGAGGACGAGCCTGGCGTGCACCAGGTCGAACCCCTCCCCCGGCGGCTCCTCGGCGCCGACGTCGTGGACCCGGACGTCGACCGGGGGCCGGGCGACGGAGGCGACGCGCGAGGTGTCGATGTCGGTGGCGACGACCTTGCCGGTCGGCCCGACCTTCTTGGCCAGCCAGGACACCACGGACGTGCCGCCGGCCCCGACCTCCCAGCAGCGCCATCCGGGTCCGACACCGCATTCGGCGAGGTGCCGGAAGGTCGTGGGATCGAAGAGGGAAGCGAAGGCGTCGAAGCGCTCGCCCGCCTCGGACTGCCGGTTGTCGAGAAGGTATCCGTCGGATCGCATCATGGTGCGATCATCCCAGTTGTCCTGCTTGTCCGGCAGGTCGAGGCACTGCCCCTTCGGCGCGAGGCACGGTCCGATACGCGGTCGGGGCGATGTCCCGCCGGGGTCGGGCGATGCGCCGTCGGGGCGATGTCCCGCCGAAGTGAGGCGATGTCCCGCCGGGCGGTGCGACACCGCGTCGAGCGCGGGCGACCGGCGTCCGCACCACCCGGCCCCCTTCCTCCACAGGAGGGAACAAAGCGGAACGCCGAGTTCCCACAGGCTCGCCCACGGTTCGCCGGAAACTGGCAGACTGGCGCGCCACGGGGCAGGAACGCGACGCGTCACCGGAGCACGGCCCACGGCGCACCGCACGAACAGAGCGTCAAGCCCGAGGAGTTGCACGCGAGGAGATCCAGATGTCGATGGCGGGGAACCTGCGGAAGGTCACGCGTCTCAGCAAGGTCGGCGGCCTCCGCAAGGTGGCACGGCTCGCCAGGCGGCGCCCCCGCGTCGACCTGAGCCACCCGGCCCGGTCCCCACTGGGGTCCTCGGTGGTGAACTGCGTGACGTACCGGGACGGCGCCCGGACCTCCGGGGGCGAGGACGTCGTCGAGGCGGTGGAGCGGGTACGCAGAAGCCGTCACGGCTTCGTGTGGCTGGGCCTGCACGAGCCGACGGACCAGGAGTTCGCGGGCATCGCCGAGCTGTTCGACCTGCATCCCCTGGCCGTGGAGGACGCGGTCGAGGCCCATCAGCGCCCGAAGCTGGAGCGCTACGGGGAGACGCTGTTCGCGGTGCTGAAGACGGTCTGCTACGTCGAGCACGAGGAACTGACGGCGACGAGCGAGGTGGTGGACACCGGCGAGATCATGCTGTTCGTCGGCGAGGACTTCGTGATCACGGTGCGGCACGGACGCCACGGCTCGCTGGGCCCGCTGCGCGAGGAACTGGAGGCCGACCCCCAGAAACTCGCCAAGGGGCCGGCGGCGGTGCTGCACGCGGTCGCGGACCACGTGGTCGACGACTACCTGAGCGTCACCGCCGCGGTCCACGAGGACATCGACCAGGTCGAGACGGACGTGTTCGCGGAGAACGGCGCGCGGGCCGATCCCGGACGCATCTACCAGTTGAAGCGGGAGCTGCTGGAGCTGAAGCGGGCCGTGGTTCCGCTCGGGCGGCCGATCGAGGACCTCGCGACCCGGCCGATACGGGTGGTGGACCCGGAGATCCAGGCCTACTTCCGGGACGTCCTCGACCATCTCATACGGGCCAAGGAACAGATCGCCTCCTTCGACGAGCTGCTGAACTCGATCCTGCAGGCGCACCTGGCCCAGGTCACGGTCGCGCAGAACGAGGACATGCGCAAGATCACGGCATGGGCCGCGGTGATCGCCGTGCCGACGATGGTCTGCGGTCTCTACGGCATGAACTTCGACCACATGCCCGAGTTGCACTGGAGGTTCGGATATCCGCTGGTCATAGCGGTGATATCCGTCGCGTGCCTGGTGCTGTACCGCGGTTTCCGGCGCAACGGCTGGCTGTGATCGGGCGGGGTCAGCGCGCCCCGCTCCGGGCGTAGACGCTCTCGGCCCAGTCGGCGATCTGGTTCTCCGGCAGGTGCCTGGCGAGGTCCGCTTCGCTGATCATGCCGACCAGCCGCTTGTTCTCGATGACGGGAAGCCTGCGGATCTGGTGGTCCTTCATCTCACGCAGGACGTCGGAGATGTCGGCCCCCGCGTCGATCCAGCGCGGGGTGCCGTGGGCCATCTCGCCGGCGGTGGTCCTGGCCGGGTCGTGCCCCATGGCCACGCAGCCGACGACGATGTCACGGTCGGTGAGGATGCCGCAGAGCCGTTCGTTCTCGTCGCTGATGGGCAGGGCGCCGACGTTCAGCTCGCGCATGAGCTGGGCCGCCCGGTCCAGCGTCTCGTGGGCGGGGATCCACTGGGCTCCCCGGTGCATGATGTCTCCGGCGGTGGTCATGGAGTACCTCCTGGTACCGGACGGCCGGCGCGGCACGGGACGCACCGCTTGTCCCGGCGACATTCATTCTCGCCGCGCAACGGAACGGGCGCATCCGGAGCCGGGCGGGGACCGGGGCCGTGCGTCACCCGCTCCAGGCCGGGTGGCGTGGGTCGTCGGCGCGTATCAGCACGTCGGCGGTGCCGGCCGGGTCGGTCTCGGCCTCGTAGCGCTCGTAGGCGGGAAGCGTCCAGTGGTCGGTCTCGGGGGTGCGGCGGCGCAGGGCGCCGGGCGAGAGGCGGAGGTGCACGGTCAGGTCGAAGGGGAACCAGTGGCGCAGCAGGAGCGGACCATGCAGCAACAGGCAAGAGCCGGGCCGGAGTCGGACGTACGGGCTGCGGGTGGCGCGGTCGGTGGCCGGATCCCGCAGATCGGGCAGGACCCGCCCGTCGCCGCCGGGTTCCAGGGGGCCGAACACCTCACGCCACAGGGCGCCGGTGTCGAACCAGCCGTCGTAGTAGGCGTCCACGTCCTGCCGGCCGTGTTCGAGGCGGAGCGAGGCCGGACGCAGGAAGCCCTCCGTGCCGACGACCAGCGAGGGGCGGCCGAGCGTGCGCAGTGCCTCGGCGACGCGCTCGGCGAGGTCTCCCGGGCGGGCCGCGGGGGCGCCGTCGAAGGCGATGCGCGGCCAGGGGCTGCCGTCGGCCGGTTCCAGATCGAGCAGGCGCTCGGCCAGGATGTCGCCGAGCCGGTCCCAGGTGATCGCTTCGAGTCGCACACCGGCCATGATGCGTCAGACGCGGAGCGGAACGGGTGGCGGGCCTCGGACTGCCCGGCCGTACGGGGAACGGCCGCATGCGGCCGCCGGGTCACACCGGGGGCCGTCTTCTCCGGCCCTTCCATGGTCGCGGGTCCCGTGTGGGAATGCACTGGTGGTGAGGCGACGCGCCGGGAGAGGTCCCGGCCGGACAGGGGAGTTGACGCTGATGATCGACGGTCCGTATTACCTGCTGACGGTGTTGGGGGTGCTCGGGACCGCTCTGGTGGCCGGGGTCTTCTGTGCCTTCTCGACCTTCGTGATGCGAGGTCTCGCCGCGCTGCCGCCGGCGCAGGGCGTCGCCGCGATGAACGCGATCAACGTGACGGCGGTGACACCGGCGTTCATGGTCGTGTTCGTCGGATCGGCGGTGCTGTGCTCGGTGATCGCCGTGGTGACGTTCGTGCTGTGGCCGGACGACGGGACGGTGGAGCTGCTGGTGGGCAGCGCGCTGTTTCTGCTCGGCTCGTTCGGGGTGACCATGGTCGCGAACGTGCCGCGCAACGACACACTGCTCGGGCTGGACCCGGAGACGCCGGAGGCGGCCGCGTACTGGCCGTCGTACGTGCGCGAGTGGACGAGGTGGAACCACGTGCGGATGATCGCCTCGGCCGGCACGGCGGTGGCGTACGTGCTGGCGCTCACCTGAAGCCTTGTCCGGCCCGGCCCGACCTCGGCAGGAGCGCCTCGGTGAGGAGCGCCGAGGAGCGCCGAGGAGCGCCTCGGAAAGTACCGTCACGCCCTCTGCGCGCCCGGCCGGGGGGTCGTATCGTGGCCGCAGAGAGCGCCGCCCGATGACGCACGCCCTGTCGTACGCGGACGCAAGGAAGACGGCCATGGCCGATCCCAAGGGTTTCCTCACCACGCCTCGCCGGGAGTGGCCCCGCCGGCCCGTCGCGGAGCGGGTCCGGGACTGGAACGAGGTCTACGTCCCCGGTGCTCTGCTGCCCATCATCAGCCGGCAGGCCGACCGCTGCATGGACTGCGGGGTGCCGTTCTGCCACGACGCCTGCCCGCTCGGCAACCTGATCCCCGAGTGGAACGACCTGGTCAGCCGCGACGACTGGCGCGTGGCCGCGGAACGGCTGCACGCCACCAACAACTTCCCCGAGTTCACCGGCCGGTTGTGTCCCGCCCCGTGCGAGGCGGGATGCGTGCTCGCGATCAACCAGCCCGCGGTCACCATCAAGAACGTCGAGTGCGCCATCGCCGACCGGGCCTGGGCGGACGGACTCGCGCCGCCGAGCCCGCCGGAGCGGCTGTCGGGGCGGACGGTCGCGGTGATCGGATCGGGGCCCACCGGGCTGGCCGCGGCGCAGCAGCTGACCCGCGCGGGGCACACGGTCGCGGTGTACGAGAAGGACGACCGGCTCGGCGGGCTGATGCGGTACGGCATACCGGCGTTCAAGATGGAGAAGCACCGTGTGGACCGGCGCATCGAGCAGATGCGGGCCGAGGGGACCGGATTCCGCACGTCCACGGCGGTCGGGCGGGACGTGGCGGCCGCGGAACTGCGCGCCCGGTACGACGCGGTCGTGATCGCCACCGGAGCGACGGCGTGGCGTGAACTTCCCGTGCCGGGACGGGAGCTGGCCGGCGTCCACCAGGCGATGCAGTACCTGCCGCTGGCCAACCGGGTGTGCGAGGGGGATCTGGAGGTCTCCCCGATGTCCGCCGCCGGGAAGCACGTGGTCATCGTCGGCGGCGGCGACACGGGGGCGGACTGTCTGGGGACGGCGGTGCGCGAGGGCGCCGCGTCGGTGACGCAGTTGGACATCTACGGCCGGCCGGGGACCGAGCGCGACGAGGACACCGAGCCGTGGCCGACGTACCCGAAGGTGTACCGGCTGTCGCCCGCGCACGAGGAGGCCCGTGATCTTCGCACGGCGCCCGCGGCGGACGTGGACGCGCGGCTGTTCGCGGCGTCCACGCTCCGGTTCACCGGGGACGCGGGCGGGCACGTCCGGTCGCTGCACCTGGTCGAGGTGGACGCGACGCGACGCCCGCTGCCGGGCACCGGGCGTTCCCTTCCCGCCGATCTCGTGCTGCTGGCCCTCGGTTTCTCCGGGCCCGACCGGGGTGACGGGCTCATCGACCAGCTGGGGCTCACGACGGAGCCGCGCGGGACGATCGCGCGGGACGCCGGGTTCGCGACGAACCGGCCGGGAGTGTTCGCGGCCGGGGACGCGGCGCGCGGGCAGTCGCTGATCGTCTGGGCGATCGCGGAGGGACGGGCGGTGGCGGCGGCCGTCGACCGGTATCTCACGGGCAGTTCGCGGCTGCCGGCGCCGATCTCCCCGTACGACCGGCCGATGGCCGTGTGACGCCCGCGCGGCGGCCACGCGACAGCCACGCGACGGCCATGCGACGGCCATGCGACGGCCATGCGGGGTGCTCCCGCCCGCGGGTGAGGCGCTCCGCTCCCGCGCCGCCGACGCGGGGAGCGGGAGCTGGGGCGGGAGCCGTCCGGCCGGTCAAGGCTTGCTGCCTATAGCGGCGGCCAGAGCCTGCTGCAGAGAGCAGCGGCCAGGGTCGGCCGCCGGCAACCGCGGCTAAGGCTTGCGGGCCACCGCCCCGTAGCCGGGGATCACCCCGTCGTCCTGGCCGGGGACCGGGTCGCCCAGTTCGGGGTGCCAGTTCTGGGGCACCTCGACTCCGGGCTCGACGAGTTCGAGGCCGTCGAAGAAACGGGTGAACTCCTCGCGGGAGCGCAGCGCCAGGGTGACGCCGGCCGCCTTCAGCTTCTCGGTGGCCGCCTTGGACTCCTCGGGGGTGAAGTCGGCGGTGGCGTGACTGAGGACCAGGTAGCTGCCGGAGGGCAGTTCGGACAGCAGCCGGCCGACCAGCCCGTAGGCGCCGTCCTCGTCGGGGACGAAGTGCAGCAGCGCGATGAGCGAGAGGGCGACGGGCCGGGTGAGGTCGAGGATCTTCCGCGCCCCGTCCAGGATGGCGTCCGGATCGCGTGCGTCGGCCTGGAGGTACTCCGTCACGCCCTCGTCCGTGCCGCGCAGCAGGGCGGCGGCGTGGGCGAGGACGATCGGGTCGTTGTCGCAGTAGACGACGCGGGCGTCGGGGGCGGTCTCCTGGGCGATCTGGTGGAGGTTCGGCTCGGTCGGGATGCCGGTACCGATGTCCAGGAACTGCCGTACCCCGTTCCGGGCGAGCCAGCGGGTGGCCCGGTGCATGAACGCCCGGTTGACCCGCGCCATCACCGGCACGCGCGGGTCGAGGGCGAGCATCTGGCGGCCCATGGCCTCGTCGACGGGGTAGTTGTCCTTTCCGCCGAGATACCAGTCGTACATCCGCGCGGGATGGGGTCTGCTCGTGTCGATCCGGACGAAAGGCTGCTGGTGCCCGGTCATGAGGAACTCCGTTGACTTATGCCGCAATTGACGTAATCAATGATCAACTCAGTGCCGGTGGGAGGGGGGTCGATGAACACAATCGGCTGAAAACATGGCTCAGGAGAGCAGGAAGTCGGCCTCACCCGCCTTGGCGCCCTCGATGAAGGCGGTCATCTCGTCGGTGGTGTAGATCAGCGCGGGCCCGTCCGGGTCGGTCGACTGGCGGACGGCGATCCGGCCGTCGGCGAGCTTCATCGCCTCCAGGCAGTTGCCGCCGTTGCCGCCGCTCCACGGTTTGTGCCAGCCCTCGCTGCCCAGCTCCCGTGCGGGCATGCCGTTGTAGACGTGTTTGCGTGGCTTGATGCGTTCCATTCACAGCTCCTTGCGGATATCCCGGAGGATCTCCTTCGTGCGATGTGCCGTAGCGGCCTGCGCCGCCATGCGGTCCATGACCTCGAGGTGGGTCGCCACCTCGGCGCGCGCGTCGAGGTAGACGGCGCCGGTCAGGTACTCGCTGTAGACCATGTCCGGCAGTTCTGACATGGCAAATCGGAACAGCACGAAGGGCCCGAACGTGCCGGGATGCGGCCCGTTCGCGAACGGCGCGACCTGCAGGGTCACGTTGGGCAGCTTCGTGGCCTCGAGCAGTCTGTCGATCTGAGCACGCATCACCTCCGGGCCGCCGGCGGGGCGGCGCAGTGCGGTCTCATCGAACACGGCCCAGAAGTGGGGCGCGTCCTGACGGGTGAGCAGTTCCTGGCGTTGTATGCGCAGCGCGACGTGGCGCTCGATGTCCTCGGGCTGGGTCTGGCCGACGGCACCCGAGCACATGACGGCGCGGGCGTAGTCCTCGGTCTGCAGCAGGCCGGGGACGAAGTGCGGGTCGTAGGAGCGGATGAGGCTCGCCGCGCCCTCCAGGCTGACGTACATCGAGAACCAGCCGGGCAGGATGTCGTGGAAACGTTGCCACCAGCCGGGCTTGTTGGCCTCCTCGGCGAGCTGGACGAAGGCTTCGGCCTCCTCGTCGGAGACGCCGTAGGACTTCAGCAGCAGTTGGAGGTACGGGATCTTGAGACCGACCTCGGCCATCTCCATGCGGCGGACGGTGGCCGGCGCGACACGCAGGACACGGGCGGCCTCCTCGCGCTTGAGTCCGGCACGTTCCCGCAGGTCCAGCAGACGGCGACCGAGGACGACCTGACCGACCGTCGGCGCGGACCGCGGCTCGCTCACGCTCCACCTCCACGAATGAATCCTGACAGCCCGACGGCGCCATTCGAAGACCCATTCGAAGATCTGTGCGGATCCCCGTTGATCCCAACTGGCGCCGTTCGAGGTGCTGTTGCGAGCAGTGTGCCACGACCGTCCACAACGTCACACCGCACTCTGCATTTTTCATAGTGACACTTGCCAAGTGTTCACGCCGGGGAGATAGTGGCAAGCGTGATTCCGTCCGCGCCCTTAGGAACAGACGCTGCCGCAGACCGCCAGGTCGGTCTCGGCGCCACCACGGGGGTGACCCCTGACCGGGCCGCCGCCGAGCGCCGGTTCCGCTTCGAGCTGGCCGCACATCCAGGCTCTCCCGCGCAGGCCAGACGCCTGGCCAGGGCCTGGCTGAACGGCTGGTCGGTGTGCGAGGACGTCTGCGACACGGCGGCCCTGGTGATCTCCGAACTGGTCACCAACGCCGTCGTGCACACCGCGAGCAGGCACATAGTCTGCGAGCTGCACGACGGCGACGACCTGGTGCGCATAGCCGTGCGCGACCAGGGCTGCACTCCTGGTGAGCCCCATCCGGCGCGGGCGCGGCCCGAGGAGGAGCACGGGAGGGGACTGCTCCTCATCGACTCGCTCTGTCGCGCCTGGGGCGCCCAGGAGCACGGCCCGGGGTTGCTGGTCTGGGCGGAACTGCCGCGCAAGGCCGACGAGCCCCGGCACGACTGCGGGCCGTGCAACGACCTGGGCTGGGGAGCCCGGCCCAAGCCCGGTCCGGTCGACGGGCCGGGCGACGAGGACGAACCTGAATCGCGGTACGGGACGGGGGGCGCATGGGCGTGAGGGCTGCGTCCGGCGGTCAGGTGCTGAGCCTGGACACGCTGGTCCGCCTGCAGCGCGGGCTGCACTCGCCGGGCACGCCCCGGCGGCTGCCCGTGCCGGAGGGCATGACGGCTCCGCTGGGCTGCGACGCGGTGTCGGTGCCCGCCCGCCTCGGCCCCCTGGTGCTGCCCCGGCTGCCCCGGGTGGGGTGCGTCTACGCCGACGAGACGCACTGGTGGTGGATCGTGCCCTCCGACTCGGACTACGCGCTGGAGTGGCCCGCGCCCGCCGAGTACGCCGCCGGGGCGGTCGTTCCGGACGCCCCGGCGGTCCCCGGCCTCATCCACAAGCCGGACGGCACGCTGCCGTACACCCCGCCGATCCCGCTGTACCTGGCGCTGTGCCGGGTGACGGGCACGACCCCGACGTGGTCCCGTTCGGTGACCGCCTAGCTTCACCCGGCCCGTGAGACCGAGGCCCCGGCCGACGGGTGGCCGCACCCGAGGCGGCTGCTTCCCGGCTGGCCGCATCCGAAACGGCCGCACCCAGGCGGAGCTACAGCGGCCTGTGGGCGGAGCGGTTAGCGGCCGGGTGCCCGCCCGGAGGCGGGCCGACCCTCAGGCCGTCGCGTCGGCGGCCTCGCCGGTGCGGACGATCACCAGGAACGTGTCGGTCGCGAGGTCCATGACAACCTCGGCGGGCAGACCTTCCTGACGCCGCGCGTGCGCGAACTCCTCCGCGGGCCACGATCCTCGCGGCCCGCCCGCGGGAAAGCGTTCGAGCACTGTTCGCCCGTTCACCACCCTGCACCTCCAGTAAAGCGTCGTAGCTTGTAGGAGTTAACGCCCTGGACAGCCGGAAAGCCCCGCCCGGTTGCGGGACTGAGACGTACTTGACACTTGTTCCGCGCGGAGTGTGAGGACGTGATCACTCTGCGACGATCATTGTCACTTGCCGTTCCGATCCCCTACTCGCTGTGACTCTCCGTGGTCTGCGGCGCACGGCGCCTGCGAGGACGTGGCCAGGACCGGCGCGTGCCCCGGGAGGCCGGCGACGGGCAGCTCGGGCAGTGACAGGCCCACCGGTCCGCGCCCCTGCCCGAACTCCTCGACCAGTTCGGCGAGCTGCCGCGCATGCCGGGGTGAGAGGCGGCCCGAGTCGTCGAGGTGGACGGCGCAGGCGGTGGTCGTGTCCACGAGCCGTTCCAGGGTCGCGACGATCTGGTCCGCGCCCGCCGAGTGCCGGGCGAGAGGGGGCAGTTCGGCGGCGGCGAGGGCGATGGCCGCACGGGCCTCGGCTAGCGTGCGGTAGGCCTCGCGGCGGAGCGTCCAGCGCTCCGCGCGGTCGGCGGACTCACCGAGCACCTGGTTGAGGTAGGCCTGCGCGGCCGCGCTCGCCGCCGCCAGACGGGCCCGTACCGCTCCGCCCCGCTGCCCCGGCATCGGCAAGTGCCCGACGACGAGCACGATCGCGCACGCCAGCAGGGTCTCCCCGATCCGGCTGACGGAGGCCTGCGGCTCGCCGCCGACCATCACCAGGGCCAGGACGAGGACGGTGACCACGGCGGTCTGCGCGGCGAAGTGACGCGTGGCGACGGGAATGAGGGCCCCGCTGACGGCGACCAGCGCGACGAGCCCTCCCGGCCGTGGGAGCACGGCGGCGAACCCGGCGAAGACGACGGCACCCAGCACGGTCCCGGCCGCCCTGCACAGCACCCTCGACACGAGCGGTCCGAGGTCGGGCTTGACGAGGAAGACGGCGGTGGCGGGCAGCCAGTACCAGTGCTGGTGCTGCCCGTGCCAGCGGGCGTGGTGCAGCGCCTGGGCGACGGCGGCGCCGGCCCCGAAGCACAGGGCGACACGCAGGCCGTACTCCCGGCCGCCGGCGCCGTGGGCCACGCGCAGGAGTTCCCCGGCGGTGCGCCGCCGGGTGTGCAGGTCGCTCGGCCGGCCCCGGTCGAAGGCGTCGGCGGCGTGCAGCAGGGCGTCGTCGAGGGCGCGCAGGGCGGGCGCGGACCGGTGGGGCGCGGGCAGCGGCCCGGTGGGGGTGTTGCCGCGTACGGCGGCGGCGAGCCGCCGGGGCCCTTCGGAGGCCCGGCCGGCGACGGCGTCCCCGGCCCACGCGAGCGCGGTCGCCGCCTCGGCGAGCGGCAGCGCCGCGGCGTACTGCGCGTGCAGCCGCCGCTCGGCGGAGGAGGACGCGTACCGCCGCAGCCGGGGCCCGGCGAGCGCGTCCTGCGCGTGATCGAGGGCGGCGGTGAGCGCGGCGCGCCGGACGAGGGCGTCGTCACCGCCGACGGCGTCGAGCAGGTCGGCGACGGCGTCGTACACGGCGGCCACGGCGGCCCGCTCGCCGTCGAACCGGAAGTCGCCCGCGAGCGAGCCGGGCGTGGGCAGGAGCAGCCGCAGGCCGAGCAGCCATCCGGCGCCGGCGAGGAAGGCCAGCGCCCTGGCCGGTCCGCTGTCGGGCAGCGGCATCCCGGCCCCGACGGCGGAGGCGACGAGCAGTTGGGTACCGGCCCCGGAGGCGACGGGACCCACGGCGCTCACCCCGCCGGCCAGCAGCCCGAGACCGGCGAGCAGGAAGGTCAGCGCCACGGCCCCGGCATGGTCCCCGGCATACGTCCCGACGAGCAGCCCGCCCGCCCCGGCGAGCGCCGGCCCACCGATCCTGTGCACGGCCGCCCGGCGGCTGCCCGGCCGGTCGTTGATCCCGGCGAGCATGGCGGCGATGGCGGCGACGACACCGAGCGAGGTACGGCCGAGCAGCACGGCGCCGGCGAGGAGGGGCCCGGCGGACAGGGCTCCCCGCGTGACCGCGTTCCAGGGGACGGGGCCGCGCTGGGCACGGAGGGCGTGGGCGAGCCAGGGCGGAACGGCGACGGGGCGCGACACGGGGCTCCTGTCCGGACGAGGGCGGGGGTGTGCCTTCGGGCGACGGTGGCCGGGCGGAAGAGATGTGGTGCCCACGATAGATCGGACACGCGGGAAAGACGGAACGCGGGCATTTCGGTGATGTGACGTTTTCCCCGCAACGGCAACGGCAACGGCTCCGCGGCAGGGCCGGCGGGTACGCCGCGGGGCGCGGCAGTTCACCGCGCGGCACCCGGTTGACGGCCAGTTCGGCGACGACGAGGTACGCCGGGACGCCGGCGAGGTGGAACAGCAACGGCTCCACCCGGAAGCGTCCTTCCCGCTGAAGACTCCGCCGCCCCAGGCACCGGCCTCGCAGACCTCGCCCTCCCAGCCGACGGCGCGGACCGCGGGAACGCGGCTCGGGCGGCGCCCGGCTACGCGGATCCGTCGGATTGGTAGCGTCCGCGGGTGCGGGGCGTCGAACGGATTTCCGCCGGCCGTCGTCGCCGACCCGCGGGCCGCGCCGGCACCCTGCCCGATATGGGGATGCGCGCCCGGCGTGCACGGCGGACGATCGGCAGGACGTCCGCCGTCCGAACCCCTCGTGAGCAGCGCAGGAGAGCCATATGTTGATCGAGCACCGTGGACAGCGCCCCGTCGTCCCCGACTCCGCGTACGTCGCCCCGACGGCCGTTCTGTGCGGCGCCGTCGTCCTCGGCGAGCGGACCCGAGTGCTCCACGGGGCCGTGCTCAGCGCCGAGGACGGGGAGGTCCGCATCGGCTCGGACGTCGTGGTCATGGAGAACGCCCTGGTGCGCGGGCGGGCCGGGCACCCCGCCGTCATCGGCGACGCCGTGCTCGTCGGTCCGCACGCACACGTCAACGGAGCGTCCATCGAGGACGAGGTCTTCGTGGCCACCGGTGCCTCGGTCTTCCCGGGGGCGGTGGCCGGCGCCGGCTGCGAGTTGCGGATCAACAGCGTGCTGCAGGTCAACTCCGTGCTGCCGCCCGGCACCGTGGTACCCATCGGATGGATCGCGGCCGGGGCGCCGACGGCCCGGCTCTTCGCTCCCGGACAGCACGACGAACTGTGGGCCGTGCAGCAGGAGCTGGACTTCCCCGGCACGGTGTACGGCGTGCCGCGCGGCACCTCCATGCGGGACCTCATGGCGCGCCAGAGCGAGTTCTACGGCGCCCACTCCGACGACCGTCTCCTCGACGACTGACAACTGACCTTCATAGCCAGCAACTGGCAACCGGCACCCGGCAACAGCCGAAAGGATCCGCTCTTGACCTCCGTATCGTCCGCCGTCACTCTGCGCCGGGCCGTGGCCGCCGACGCCTCGGCCGCCGCAGACGTCTGGCTGCGGTCCTTCCGTGCCGCGCTGCCGACGGTCGTCAGCCCGCGCTCCGACGACGAGGTGCGCGACCACTTCCGGGAGGTGGTCGTGCCGCTGCGGGAGACGTGGGTGGCGGCGGACGCCGGAGCGGGGATCGTCGGCGTGATGGTGCTCGCCGGCGACGAGTTGTCGCAGCTCTACCTCCGCCCCGACTGGCGCGGGCGGGGTCTCGGGGACCGGTTCGTCGCACTCGCCAAGGAACGCAGTCCCGGCGGGCTCAGCCTGTGGACCTTCCAGGTGAACAAGCCCGCCCACCGGTTCTACGAACGCCACGGCTTCGTCGCCGTCGAGTACACGGACGGCAGCGGCAACGAGGAGCGCGAGCCGGACGTGCGCTACGTCTGGCGTCCCTGAGCGCACCGCCGGCCGGACACGTCAGTCCCCGGCCGCTGCCGCCGCCGTCCCCTCCGCCGGGGTCGGCACGAAGGGGCGGGACGCTCCCGGGCCTCCCGGGCCCCGGTGGCGGTAGGCCCAGTCGGCGGCCCGCGCGGCGAGCTGGACGAGGTCCGGTTCGCCGGTGTCGCCGTCGAGGTGGCGGTACTCGACGGCGGTCAGGATCACGATCCGTTCCGGCAGGCCGAGGTGGTCGTGGTAGCCGGTGGCGATGATGTCGGCGGCGGCCTCGGCCGCGGTGAGGCCGGCCGCGTGACGGGCGTGCACGAGTTCCTCGAGTCCGCGCAGATAGGCGAGTTGGTCGCGAACGTCCTGCGGGCTCATGACCGGGCCGTGTCCGGGGACCACGGTTTCGGGGTCCAGGCCGAGGATCGTCTCGCAGGCGGCGGCGACCCCGGCGAGGGGACCGTTCCAGTGGACCGGGTGGTCGCCGTGGAAGAGGACGTCCCCGGCGCAGACGGTGCGCTGCGCGGGCAGGTGGACGACGAGGTCGCCGGCCGAGTGCGCCGGGCCGACCTCGATCAGCTCGGCCTCGACGCCGCCCACGCGCAGTTCGTGCCGGCCGCTGAAGGTGCGGGTGGGCGGGACCGCCTCGACGTCCTCGTACCGGTAGCGGCCGAAGTGCTCGCGGGCGTACCAGCCGAGGGGCTCGTCGGCCGGTGTGCCGTGGGTGAGGAAGTGCATCTGCGCCGGCGACGGTTCGCGGCAGACGTGTTCGGCGGCGGCCCGGGTGGCGATGATCTCGGCGCCGGGGAAGCAGCCGTTGCCGAAGGTGTGGTCGCCGTTGACGTGCGTGTTGACGATCGTCTCCACGGCCGCGCCGTCCGGCAGCACCCGCCCGGCCGCCGCGATCAGCGCCTCGGTCATCGGCCGGTCGTAGGGGGTGTCGACCAGGGCGGCCTGCCGGCCGGAGGTGATGAGCAGGCAGTTCGCGAAGCCCCAGGTGCCGGTGTGCCCGGGGGCCCACAGATGGAGCCCGTCGGCCAGGGGGATGAGTCCGTCAGGAAGGTTCATGCCGGTCATTGTCGTGAAGGAACGCCCGCCTGGCACGGCAAGTCCCGCGACACGCAGGCCCGTTGTCCTGGCAGCCGTCGGCTCAGCCGGTCACCGGCAGCCCCGCCGTCCGCGCCGCCGTGCGCAGCACCTCCCGCAGCATCGCGGGCGTGAGCCTGCCGGTGAAGGTGTTGCGCCGGCTGACGTGGAAGCAGCCGAAGAGGTCGAGGCCGTCGAGCGGGACGCGGGCACCGTGGGCGAAGGCCGGCCGCGGCCGGGGCACCGCCCAGCCCGCCTCGGCGAGCGCGGGCAGCGCGGCCTGCCAGCCGAAGGCGCCGAGCACGACGACCGCGCGCAATGTCGGCCGCAGCAGCCGTAGTTCCCGTACGAGCCAGGGGCGGCAGGTGTCCCGCTCGGCCGGGGTCGGCCTGTTCCCGGGCGGGGCGCAGTGCACGGGCGCCGTGACGCGGACGCCGTGCAGCGTCAGCCCGTCGTCGGCGGACACGGCGGCCGGCTGCGAGGCGAGCCCCACGTCGTACAGCGCCTGGTAGAGCACGTCACCGGAGCGGTCGCCGGTGAACATGCGGCCGGTGCGGTTGCCGCCGTGGGCGGCCGGCGCGAGGCCGACGATCAGCAGGGAGGCGTCGGCTGGTCCGAAGCCGGGCACGGGCCGGGCCCAGTACGTCCAGTCCCGGAAGGCCGCACGCCGGGTCCGGCCGACCTCCTGGCGCCACTCCACGAGCCGGGGGCACGCGGCGCACCCGGCGACACGGGCGTCAAGCTCGGCCAGGCTGTCCATGCGCCAACGGTACGTCGGTGACGCCGCCGCCGAGCAGCCGCAGTGCCGCCTCCGACGGGGAACCGGGCTCGGCGATGTAGGCGATGAGCCGCTGCCCCGCGGTGCCGGGGACGCACAGGTCCTCGAAGGCGAGGCTCATCGCGCCGACCAGCGGGTGGCGCAGGTGCCTGACGCCCGAGGTGCAGGTGCGCACCGGGTGGCGGGCCCACAGGGACGCGAACTCGGGCGATCTCATGGACAGTTCGCCGATCAGCTCGGCCAGGCCGCGGTCGCCCGGCCGGCGGCCGGCCGCCAGTCGCAGCGAGGCGACGGCGAGGCGGGCCTCCTCGTCGCGCTCCGGGTACAGCTCCCGGTAGCGCTCGTCGAGGAAGAGCATCCGCACGGGCACGCCGGTCATGAGCGCCGTGGCCACGGCGGCGATGACCGGCTCGGGCGCCACGGCGGTGCTCGGCGGCCTGAAGGCGGCGGTCGCGCTGAACGCCGCCGTCGTGCTCCTCGGCGTCCTCACCAGCGCCGTGTTCCTGGCCGGGCCGCGGCCCGGCAGGACCGGAAATCCCTCGGGGACTCCCGGCGCGGAGGACTAAGGTCGGGAACATGGCTCTGGAAGGTGACGAGGAGAGGGGCCCGCAGACCGCGGGCCCCGACACGGGCGGCGACACGCAGGCCTTGGGCGACACCCAGCCCACGGGCGACACGCAGGCCGCGGGCAGCGACGCGCAGGCCACCGGCGACGCGCACCCCGCGGGCGACGCGCAAGCCGCCGGCAAGGCGCAGGCCGCCGCCGGCGACGGCGCGCAGGCCGTCGATCCCAAGGTCGCCGCCGCGATCGCCGCGGCCGAGGCGGCCGGGCCGGCGCCCGGCGAGACCGTGCGCATCGACAGCTGGATCTGGGCCGTGCGCCTGATCAAGACCCGCTCGATGGGCGCCACCGCCTGCAAGGGCGGTCACGTGCGCGTGAACGGGCAGAACGTGAAGCCCTCGCACTCCGTGCGGGTCGGCGACGAGGTGCGGCTGCGGCACGACGGCCGGGAGCGGGTCGTCGTCGTCAAGCGCCTGATCCGCAAGCGCGTCGGCGCCCCCGTGGCGGTCCAGTGCTACGTCGACAACTCGCCGCCCCCGCCGCCGCGCGAGGCGATCGCGCCCGCCGGCATCCGCGACCGCGGCGCGGGCCGCCCCACCAAGCGGGACCGCCGCGAACTGGAACGCCTGCGCGGCCTTATGGGCGGTGGCGCAGGACGGCCGGGCGGTGGCGCGGGGCGGCCGGGCGGTGGCGCAGGACGGCCGGGCGGACGGTGACGCACGGTGACGCACAGCGGCGGCGTCCGGGGGCGGCGCTCCCGGGGGTGTCCGAACCCCCGGGCCCGCGCGGCCCCGCCGGACGCCGCCATGGGCCAGGCAGGGTGCTCAGCCACGTCCGCGCACCAGCCGCAGCAGGTCCGCGTTGGAGCTCCGCCGGGCCCAGGCGATCAGCGCCAGCGGCACCATGAGGATCAGGGGCGTCGCCGCGTTCTGCCCGTCGAAGACGGTCATCTGGACGATGAACGCGCCCACCATCAGCGCGCTCAGGGCGACCGCCGCGACCGACTGGAGCACCGGCACCAGCAGGGCGACGGCACCGGCGAGTTCCAGGGCGCCGATGGTGTACATGCCCGCGCTGCCCCAGCCGATCCTGTCGAACGACTCGACGGCCGTGGGATGGGCGATCAGCTTCGGCAGAGCGCTCGCGACGGCGTAGAAGAGGGCGAGCAGCACCTGCACCGTGCGCAGGGCGATCCGGGCGCGGCGGCCGCGCGGGAACGCGGCCCCGGCGACGACGGAACGCGCGGTGCCGGAGGCGGTGGTGCCGGACACGTTCGTGCCGGAAGCGGCGGTGACGGGAGAGGTGGTCTCGGACACGGGGATCTCCTGCGGAAGCGGTCGGTGATGCTGTCACAGGGTTGGACCGGCGCTCCGGCCGGAACTCATCGGTGCCCCACGTGCCGAATCCCGTCAGTTCACCGACGTCCTCGTGGGGTACCGCGGGATCGAGCAGGATCCCGGCCTCGTCGTCCGGACGCTTCGGGCGGACCTCCGCTCCGAAGCGGTACGTGCCAGGAAGGAGTGGTGATCCGATGCGTACGGGCAGTGAACCCACGACCGCCCGCAGTCCTCTGCGGATGCGCTTCTGGCTGAGCCTGTGGGGGCTGGCCTGGTCGGTCTTCGGCACCGTCGCCTTCGCCCTCGTGGGGCAGGTGTGGTGGGCGGTCGCGTGCGGGGTGCTGTTCCTGCTGGTCATGACCGACATGACCCTGATCCTCAGGCACATCCGCCAGGGCCCGCACTACCAGCCGGGGCGGGACGTGCCGCCGTACCTGCCACCGGACGAACCGGGGCGGTAGACCGGCCGGACCGTCGGACAGGTCAGGACGACTCGAAGCGGGCGCGCCGCAGGTACTGCGGGTTGGGGTCCAGCGCGGCTGCCAGCCGGAAGTGCCGCCTGGCCTGGTCGGGCCTGCCCTGCCGCTCGTAGGTGCGGGCGAGCGCGAAGTGGGCGAACGCGTTGTCCGGCTCGCGCTCCAGGACGACGGTGAACTCCAGCTCGGCCGGCCGCAGCTGGGCGGCGGCGAAGAAGGCACGCGCGCGCAGCAGCCGGGCAGCGGTGTTCTCCGGGTGGGCGGCGATGACGGAGTCGAGCAGTTTCACCGCGCCCCGCGGGTCCCGCGCGTTGAGCAGCTGCTCGGCCGCGCGGAAGTCGATGACGTGCGTCTCCGGGGTACGTCCGGTCGAACCGCTGGTGTCGGGCACGTCGAAATCCTTCCCTCGCTGGAGGGATTCAACGCCCGGCCGTGACCCGCTATTCCTGTTCTGTCCCTGCCGCGTGGGCCCTGCGCTGCAGCTCCTCCCAGACCTCTCGCACGCGTCGCCGCAGGTCATCGAGCGGTACGTCGTTGTCGATGACGATGTCGGCGATCTCCCGGCGCTTCTCGCGCGTCGCCTGGGCGGCCATGCGGGCGCGGGCGTCCTCCTCGGTCATGCCGCGCAGGCGGACCAGCCGGTCGAGCTGGGTCTCGGGGCTCACGTCGACGACGATCACGAGGTCGTACAGCGGGGCGAGGCCGTTCTCCGCGAGGAGGGGCACGTCGTGGACGACGACCGCGTCCTCGGCGGCGGCCGCCTCCAGTTCCCGGGAGCGGGCGCCGACCAGGGGGTGCACGATCGAGTTCAGGACGGCCAGCCGGTCCGGGTCGGCGAAGACGATCGAGCCGAGCCGGGGCCGGTCGAGGCTGCCGTCGGCGGCGAGCACCTCCTCGCCGAAGGCGTCCACGACCGCGGCGAGGCCGGGCGTGCCCGGCGCGACGACCTCACGCGCGATGCGGTCCGCGTCGATCAGGACGGCTCCGTGTGCGACGAGCAGCCGTGACACTTCGCTCTTGCCGGCGCCGATACCACCGGTCAGGCCCACCTTCAGCATGAGCCGAGCTTAGAGAACCCGGCGCCGGCCGGGGTGCCGGGGGGCCGTCAGTTGTCGCCCTCCCGTTCCGCGAGGAACCGTTCGAACTCGCGCCCGATCTCGTCGGCCGACGGGATGTCGGCGGGTTCGGCGAGCATGTTGCCCCTGGTCTCGGCGCCCGCGACGGCGTCGTACTGGTTCTCCAGGCCCGACACCAGGGCGGTGAGTTCCTCGTCGCCCTCCTGGATCTGCCGGTCGATCTCCGTCTGGGTGCGGAGCGCCTCCGTGCGCAGGGCGTGCGCGACCCCGGGCAGCACCAGGCCGGTGGCGGCGGTGATCGCCTCCAGGACGGTCAGTGCCGCGTCCGGGTACGCGGAGCGGGCGATGTAGTGCGGCACGTGCGCGGCGACGCCGAGGACGTCGTGCCCGGCCTCCATCAGGCGGTACTCGACCAGCGCCTCGGCGCTGCCGGGGACCTGGGCCTCGTCGAAGGGGCTGCGGTGGCCGGGGACGAGGTCGGTGCGATTGCCGTGCGGCGTGACGCCGACGGGGCGGGTGTGCGGGACGCCCATCGGGATGCCGTGGAAGTTGACCGACAGGCGCACGCCGAGCCGCTCGACGATCTGCTGGACGGCCGCGGCGAAGCGCTCCCACTCCACGTCCGGCTCGGGCCCGGACAGCAGCAGGAAGGGCGCCCCGGTGGCGTCCTGGACGAGCCGCACTTCGAGGGCGGGCACGTCGTAGTCGGTCCAGCGGTCGCGCCGGAACGTCAGCAGCGGACGGCGGGCGCGGTAGTCCACGAGCCGGTCGTGGTCGAAACGGGCGACGACCTGGTGGGGCAGCGAGTCGAGGAGCCGGTCGACGATCTGGTCGCCGGTCTCGCCCGCGTCGATGTATCCGTCGAAGTGGTAGAGCATGACAAGACCGGCCGACTCCTGGGCGAGCGCCATGTCCACGACGGCCAGGCCCTTCGGCTCCCATGCGTACAAACCCTGCGGATCAAGCACAGTGACCGCTCCTCCTCGTGTTCGTACTGCACAACCACCCTCGGAACACGGGCATTCCCGCCCGCGCCGCTGATCAGGCATCACCGGCGGCCGCGGGCACGCGACTTCGGGGCACGGCCGGGCAACGCCGAGGGCCCGCACCCGGGAAGGGTACGGGCCCTCGGCTGAAGGACCTACAGCTCAGCGAGCGGTCAGCTCTGGCCGCCGGCCAGCTTCTCGCGGAGCGCCGCCAGCGCCTCGTCCGAAGCCAGCGCACCGGAGGTGTCGCCGCCCTCGGAGGAGTACGAACCGCCGCCGGACGCGGCCGGAGCGGCGGCCTCGCCACCCTCGGCAGCGGCCTGGGCGTCCGCCTCGCGGGACTTGATGACCTGCGCCTGGTGCTGCTCGAAGCGCTGCTGCGCCTCGGCGTACTGGCGCTCCCACTCCTCGCGCTGCTTCTCGTAGCCCGGCAGCCAGTCGTTGGTCTCCGGGTCGAAGCCCTCGGGGTAGATGTAGTTGCCCTGGTCGTCGTAGGACGCGGCCATGCCGTACAGGGTCGGGTCGAACTCGACCGAGGCCGGGTCGGCACCGAAGGACTCGTTGGCCTGCTTCAGCGAGAGGCTGATGCGACGGCGCTCGAGGTCGATGTCGATGACCTTGACGAAGATCTCGTCGTTGACCTGGACGACCTGCTCCGGGATCTCCACGTGGCGCTCGGCCAGCTCGGAGATGTGGACCAGACCCTCGATGCCCTCGTCCACGCGGACGAACGCACCGAACGGAACCAGCTTCGTGACCTTGCCGGGCACGACCTGGCCGATCTGGTGGGTGCGGGCGAACTGCTGCCACGGGTCTTCCTGGGTCGCCTTCAGCGACAGGGAGACGCGCTCGCGGTCCATGTCGACGTCGAGGACCTCGACGGTGACCTCCTGGCCGACCTCGACGACCTCGGAGGGGTGGTCGATGTGCTTCCAGGACAGCTCGGAGACGTGCACCAGACCGTCGACGCCGCCCAGGTCCACGAAGGCACCGAAGTTGACGATCGAGGAGACCACACCGGAGCGGACCTGACCCTTCTGCAGGGTCGTGAGGAACGTCTGGCGGACCTCGGACTGGGTCTGCTCCAGCCAGGCACGGCGGGACAGGACCACGTTGTTGCGGTTCTTGTCCAGCTCGATGATCTTGGCCTCGAGCTCCTTGCCCACGTAGGGCTGGAGGTCGCGGACGCGGCGCATCTCGACCAGGGAGGCCGGGAGGAAGCCGCGGAGGCCGATGTCGAGGATGAGACCACCCTTGACGACCTCGATGACGGTACCGGTGACGATCCCGTCCTCTTCCTTGATCTTCTCGATGGTGCCCCAGGCACGCTCGTACTGGGCGCGCTTCTTCGAGAGGATCAGGCGGCCTTCCTTGTCCTCCTTCTGGAGAACGAGGGCCTCGATCTCGTCACCGACGGCGACGACCTCGTTGGGGTCGACGTCGTGCTTGATCGAGAGCTCGCGGCTCGGGATAACGCCTTCGGTCTTGTAACCGATGTCGAGCAGGACCTCGTCCCGGTCGACCTTCACGATGACGCCGTCGACGATGTCGCCGTCGTTGAAGTACTTGATCGTCTCGTCGATCGCTGCGAGGAAGGCTTCCTCGTTACCGATGTCGTTGACCGCTACCTGCGGGGTGGTGGCGGTGGTCTCGGTGCTGCTCGTCATGTGGGAAAGGGCTCCGGTACGGACATTGAGTCGTAGGTACTGCTTACGCCGGGAGCCCGTTTCGCTCTGCAGAAGCCGGACAGCCAAGGAAGCGCCACACGAAACCACTGGTGGCGCCTCGACAACCGAGGGGACATACAACAGATGCGAGCGCAGCCTGCTACGTCTGAGGTGCGCAGGCCCGCAGCGCAACTTGTAGCATACGGGGGCAGCCGGGCAGGGTCAATGCGCGAACGCGCACACCCGGGGCGGATCGCCGCATACCCGGCACAAAACCTGTCTCCTGAGGCCACACAGGCCCCCGGCGTCCCTTCCGTGTCGCCACCGGGACGGGGTTGGACGGAAGAGTACGACGAGGGAGCCGATCATCCAAGAGCCCGTATCCCCCGAGCCCGTGACGCCCGAGCCCGAGTCCGAGCCGGAGGCCACCCGGCGCGCGGCCGGCGTCACGGAGAGCTCCCGGGCCAACCGGGGCTGGTGGGACCGCAACGCCGACGAGTACCAGGTCGAGCACGGCACGTTCCTCGGCGACGACCGCTTCGTGTGGGGCCCCGAGGGCCTGGACGAGGTGGAGGCGGAACTGCTCGGACCGCCGGAGGAGCTGAAGGGCCGGGACGTGCTGGAGATCGGCGCCGGCGCGGCCCAGTGCTCGCGCTGGCTGGCCGCCCGGGGCGCCCGCCCGGTCGCCCTGGACATCTCCCACCGCCAGCTCCAGCACGCGCTGCGGATCGGCGGATCGTTCCCTCTGGTGTGCGCGGACGCCGGCGCGCTGCCCTTCGCGGACGGCTCCTTCGACCTGGCGTGCTCGGCGTACGGGGCGCTGCCGTTCGTGGCGGACCCGGTGCTGGTGCTGAAGGAGGTACGGCGGGTGCTGCGCCCGGGCGGCCGGTTCGTCTTCTCCGTCACCCACCCCGTCCGCTGGGCCTTCCCGGACGAGCCCGGACCGGAGGGGCTGACGGTGGCCGCCTCCTACTTCGACCGCACCCCGTACGTCGAGCAGGACGACGAGGGCCGCGCGGTCTACGTCGAGCACCACCGCACGATCGGCGACCGGGTGCGCGACGTGGTGGCCGGCGGCTTCCGGCTGGTCGACCTGGTCGAGCCGGAGTGGCCGGCCTGGAACACCTCGGAGTGGGGCGGCTGGTCGCCGTTGCGCGGGAACCTGATCCCGGGCACGGCGATCTTCGTGTGCGTGCGGGACTGAGGGACTGAGGGACGTGATCCGACACGACGCCCTGGGCGCCCTGCCGGTGCGCGGCGCCCTGCCCGCCCTGACCGGCGCGCTGGACCGGCACGGCACCGCCGTGCTCGTCGCGCCTCCCGGCACCGGCAAGACCACGCTGGTGCCGCTGGCGCTGGCGGGCCTGCTCGGGGAGGGAGCGGCGCGGCGGGTCGTCGTCGCCGAGCCGCGCCGGATCGCGGCCCGCGCCGCCGCCCGCCGGATGGCGTGGCTGCTGGGCGAGTCCGCCGGCGAGAGCGTCGGGTACACCGTGCGCGGCGAGCGGGTCGTCGGCCGCCGCACGCGCGTGGAGGTCGTCACGACCGGTGTGCTGCTGCAACGCCTCCAGCGCGACCAGGAGCTGACCGGCGTGGACGCGGTGGTGCTCGACGAGTGCCACGAGCGGCACCTGGACGCGGACACCGTGGCGGCGTTCCTGTGGGACGTGCGGGAGACGCTGCGGCCGGAGCTGCGGCTGGTGGCCGCCTCGGCGACGACCGACGCCGAGGGCTGGGCGGCGCTGCTGGGCGGGGCGCCGGTGGTCGCGGCGGAGGGCGTCGCGCATCCGGTGGAGGTGGTGTGGGCGCCGCCGGCCCGGCCCGTACGCCCCCCGCACGGCATGCGCGTCGACCCGGCGCTGCTGACGCATGTGGCGTCGGTGGTGCGGCGGGCGCTGGCCGAACGGGACGGGGACGTGCTGTGCTTCCTGCCCGGCGTCGGTGAGATCGCGCGGGTCGCGGGGCAGCTCGGGGACCTCGGCGGCGTCGGCGACGTCGAGGTGCTGCAGGTGCACGGGCGGGCGCCGGCGGCGGTGCAGGACGCCGTGCTGAGCCCCGGCCGGCGGCGGCGGGTGGTGCTGGCCACCTCGGTGGCGGAGTCGTCGCTGACGGTGCCCGGCGTGCGGGTGGTCGTCGACTCGGGTCTGGCGCGGGAGCCGCGGGTGGACCACGCGCGCGGGCTGAGCGCGCTGACCACGGTGCGGGCGTCGCAGGCGGCCGGACGGCAGCGGGCGGGGCGTGCCGGGCGGGAGGCGCCGGGCGCGGTGTACCGGTGCTGGGCCGAGGCGGAGGACGCGCGTCTGCCGCGTTTCCCGTCGCCGGAGATCAAGGTGGCCGACCTGACGGCGTTCGCGCTGCAGGCGGCATGCTGGGGGGATCCGGACGCGTCCGGGCTGGCGCTGCTGGATCCGCCGCCGGGCGGGGCGATGGCGGCGGCGCGGGCCGTGCTGACGGCCGTGGGCGCGGTCGACTCCGCCGGACGGGCCACCCGGCGGGGCGTGCGGCTGGCCCGGCTGGGGGTGCATCCCCGGCTGGGGCGGGCGCTGCTGGACACCGGCGGGGCGGGCGCCGAGGTGGTGGCGCTGCTGTCGGAGGAGCCGCCGCGCGAGTACGGCGACGACCTGGCGGCGGCGCTGCGGGCCGCCCGGCGCGGCGGCGACGCCTACGCGGGCCGGTGGCGGACGGAGGTGCGGCGGCTGCGGGCCGCGGCGGCGGAGTTCACCGGCCCGCCGGACAGCGGCGCCGGCTCCGGCGTCGGCGGCTCCGGCGTCAGCGGCCCCGGCGCCGCGAGCGACGACGCGCTCGTCGGCCGGGTCGCCGCGCTCGCCTTCCCGGAGCGGCTCGCCAAGGCCGACGGCGGCTCCTACCTGATGGTCTCCGGCACCCGCGCCGAGACCGGCGAGGGCACCGGGCTGCGCGGCGCCCCCTGGATCGCGGTCGCCGTCGCCGACCGGCCGGTCGGCAGCAGGCACGCGCGCGTGCGGCTCGGGGCGGTCGTCGACGAGGAGGCGGCCCGGCTCGCTGCCGCGGCACTGCTCCGGGAACGCGACGAGGTCCACTGGGCGGCCGGGGACGTCGTCGCGCGGCGGGTGGAGCGGCTGGGCGCCGTCGAACTCGCCGTACGGCCGCTGCGGGACCCCGACCCCGCCCCGGTGCGCGAGGCCCTGCTCGACGGGCTGCGGCGGGAGGGGTTCGGGCTGCTGCGGTGGACGCCCGACGCGGCCGTCCTGCGGCAGCGGCTGGCCTTCCTGCGGCTGCACCTCGGTGAGCCGTGGCCCGACGTCGGCGACGACGCGCTGCACGCGCGCGTGGACGAGTGGCTGGAGCCGGAGCTGGGCCGGGCCCGGCGGCGGGCCGACCTCGCCCGGATCGACGCGGGCCGGGCGCTCGCCCGGCTGCTGCCCTGGGCGTCCGGGCAGGCCGCACGCCTCGACGAGCTGGCCCCGGAGCGGATCACCGTGCCGAGCGGGTCCAGGATCCGGATCGACTACGGGGATCCGGAACGGCCCGTGCTCGCCGTGAAGCTGCAGGAGATGTTCGGGCTGCACGAGTCGCCCGCCGTCGCCGGCGTGCCGCTGCTGGTGCATCTGCTCTCCCCCGCCGGCCGGCCGGCGGCCGTCACCGCCGACCTCGCCTCCTTCTGGAGGGACGGTTACCGGGCCGTGCGGGCCGAGCTGCGCGGCCGCTACCCCAAGCACCCCTGGCCCGAGGACCCGGCCACCGCCGAACCGACCCGGCACGCCGGCGCGCGGCTCAGACGGTGACCGGCTGTGGCGCCGGGTCGGCCGGTTCCGGGCCGGCCGGGCGGCGGCCGCGCGCCTCCAGCGACAGGGAGAGCGCCAGCAGCAGCGTGCCGAGGGCCAGGAAGCCCCACGGCAGGTAGGACGTCATGAGCAGGACGAGGGTGCGGTTGGACTTGACCAGGGCGACGGTGTGCTCGATGTAGTCCTCGCGCATCTTCACGTGGCCGGCGAACGCGGTGACCTTCTCGCGGCCGCCGAGCAGGGTGCCGCCGCGCAGTTCCTCCCGGTGGATCTCCTCGCCGTAGACGGGGGCGCCGGTGACGGGCTCGACCCAGAATCTGCGCACGGTGGTGTACCAGCGGGTGGTGCCGGTCTTCGCGACCGACTCGGGGGTGATGCCGGCGACGGGCATGGTCCTGGGGAAGGGGACCTCGGTCCAGGGGACGGTCTGCTCGAAGTAGTACACCCGCACGCCGCGGAAGTCCCGCGTGCCCTTGTAGTGGATGGGCGCGGTGACGCGGGCCTGCGCGTCGAAGTACCGGTAGTCCCGCTTCTGGGTCAGGAACGGCCACTTGAACTCGATGCCCTGCCGTCTCACCGGGGCGCCGTCGACCGACTCGCCGGTGGCGTGCACGGGTTCCTGGGTGTGGGCGTCGAAGATGTAGCGCTCAGGGACCTTGGAGACCATCTTGCCGTCGGGTCCCTGCACGTAGGACAGGCCGTCCCAGACGACGACGTCCCGGCCCGCCGTCCGCTCGATCCTCTCGGCGGCCTCCACATCGCCCTTGAGGGTCTGCACGATGGTCACCTTGGAGACCTTGCGGGCCTTCATGGTGCCGTAGTCGAGGAGGGTGGCGTTCTTCGCCTCCAGGACCATGTCCTGGTACGTGTTCGCCGGAACCTCGGCCAGGCGCGGGAAGGCGTACCAGCGCAGCAGCGGGGACAGCGCCGCGAGGAACACGGCGAAGGCGAGCAGGATCAGACTGGCCTTGCGGCGCATCTCGGCCTCCCTCGCGGGCGGTTACGGGTGTGCGGGCACCGTCGTCAGCAGCGGCTTCGGGGAGGTCTTTCCCGTCGGTGTGCCCAGGGCGGTGAGTGTGAGGACCAGGGCGAGCGCGACGGCGAGACCGGTCGCGGCGGCGATCAGGGCGCGCATGCGGGCCTCCCGGCGGACACGGACTGACAGGTCGTCAGATCCGGCACCGTAGCAACGCCCGGGCGAGATGAGAACACGTCGCACGCACAACGACGGCGGCGCCCCCCTCGTGCAGGGGGACGCCGCCGTCGTGCGAAGGACTAGGCGCTGGGGCTCGCCGACGCGGTCGGGTCGGCCGACGCGCTGGACGAGGGAGACGCGCTGGACGAGGGAGACGCGCTGGGCGAGGGAGACGTGCTGGGCGAGGGCGACGTCTCGGCCGCCGCGACCGTCAGTTCGACGGTCAGGGTCGCGCCGCCCGCGGTGGTGACGCGCAGCAGGAAGGTGCCGGTGGTGTCGTCCGCGTACAGCTTCGGCAGCTTCAGCAGGCCGTTCGCGTCCGTCCGCAGGCCCGTCAGGGTGCGTACGGTCTTGCCCGCGGCGTCCTTGAAGTAGGGGCCCTTGTCGTTCTCGGTCGCGTCGTCCGCCGACTTGATCAGGGTGGCGGTGGCCGCGACCTTGCCCGCGACGGCGCCCTTGTAGGTGGCCTTCACCTCGACCTGGTCGGCGAACTCGCCGCCCGGCGTGCAGGTCAGCGCGGTGTCGCTGGTGCGGGCGAGGGTGTCCGCGGCGCGCTCGGTGACGGTGGCGGTGTAGTCGAGGCCGGGCACCGAGCGGCCGACGACGGTCGCGCGGACGGTGAAGCCGCCCGTCTTCTCGCCCGCCCGCAGCGCCGGGGCGACGGCCACGCCCGTGCTGTCGGTGGACGCCGTGGCGACACGCTCGCCGCCGGTGAAGGTGGCGTCGGTGTCGCCCGTGATCGTGAAGCGGACACGGACCTTGCCGACGGCCTTGCCGGCCTTGGTCTCGGCCTTGGTGCTGATCTTCTTGGCGAAGGTGTCGCCGGCCATCGCGGTGAGCTTGGCGGTGCCCGCGTCCGCCAGGTGGTCCACCGTGTCGGTGGGAGTGGGCGACGGGGAGGACGGCGTGCCCGGCTCGTCCGACTTCGGCGGCGTGGGGCTCGGGGAGCCGGTGCTCGGCGGCGTCGCGGGCGGCGTCGGCGAGGGGCCGGCGTGGTCGTCGCTGCGGCCGGAGGGAACGGTGCCGGTGCCGTCCGGGATCTCGTGGGTGCCCTTGCGGTAGTACTCCAGCCACGACAGGACCGTGTTCAGGTAGTCCTGCGAGTGGTTGTAGCTGAGGATCGCGCTGTGCAGGTCGGACTGGCGCGACAGGTCCCAGCCGTTGCGGCACAGGTAGTGGCCGGCGGCCAGGGCGGCGTCGTAGACGTTGTTGGGGTCCTTCACCCCGTCACCGTTGCCGTCGCGGCCCGCCCACGCCCAGGTGGAGGGGATGAACTGCATGGGACCGACGGCCTGGTCGTAGGAGCTGTTGCCGTCGTACCGGCCGTTGTCGGTGTCCTGGATGAGCGCGAAGCCGTTGCCGTCGAGCTGCGGGCCGAGGATCGGGCTCAGCGTGGTGCCGTTCGCGTCGACGCGGCCGCCGCGGGCCTGGCCCGACTCGACCTTGCCGATGGCGGCGAGGAGTTGCCAGGGCAGGTTGCAGCCGGGCTTGGCCTCCCGCAGCGACGCCTCGGCCTTCTTGTAGGCGTCGAGGACGGTCGCGGGAATGCCGGCCTCGGCGCTGCCCTGCGCCACGGGCGTTCCGGCGGTGGGCGCGGGGCTCGGGCTGTTCAGCGGCGGAAGGTCCGTGTAGTACGGCGAGTTGCCGGTCGCACCGCCGTCGCCGGAGGTCGTCGCTTCCGGCGAGGGCTGGGCGTCGGCCGCGGTCGTTCTGCCCTGGCCGTCGACCGTGACCCCTGGCGCCTGGGACGCGGACAGGGCCGCGACCGCGAGCGCGGCCACGGCGGTGGTCGCCGCTCCCTTGTACAGCCTCCTGCCGAATTGCGCCGCCATAGAGTGAACCCCTCCCGTGGACGCCCGAGCGCCCGTCTCTGTCTGCCGTGCGTCTGACTGCCCTGTGATGCTGCCCTGTGATGCTGTGTTCGTCTGCTGTGACGATCGAGCCGCCGTGGAGGTTGCCCTCCGTGCGCCGTCCGGGGTTCCGGTTCGACGCGCGCCCGGCCCGGGGGCCCAGGCGACCCTACGACAACTTGTTTTGCACCGGCACCCGTTCGCACCCGCCTTTCACCAGTTGGCCATGTTCCGTTGTCCGGCGGCCATTCGCCCATACTTGACGCGACCGGTCACCCGGCCGACCGCCCGGGCCGTGCACTGTCGCGAGGAGCTCCGTTGCCGTTCACCCTCAGCCACGCGGCGGCCGTGCTGCCCGCCGTGCGCACCGACGGAACCGGCCGGGGACGGCTCGTTCCGGCCCTGCTCGTGGCGGGTTCCTTCGCACCCGACATGACCTACTACGCGGCGAGCGCGGTGTCCGGGGCGATGGAGTTCGGGGAGGTCACGCATTCCCTCCCCGGCGTCTTCTCGGTCGACGTGCTCGTCTCCTGGGCGCTGGTCGCGCTGTGGCTGCTGGTGCGCGAACCGCTGGTGGCGCTGCTTCCGCGGGCCCGGCAGCCGCGGCCGGCGGCACTGCTGCGGTGCGGGATGCCACCCGCGCGCGTGAGCCCGCGCCAGGTGGCCCGGTGGTACGTCTCCGCCGCGCTCGGCGCGCTGACGCACGTGGTGTGGGACGCGTTCACGCACCACGACCGGTGGGGCGTACGGCTGCTGCCGGTGCTCGGCCGGGAACTGGCCGGCGCGCCCGGCTACTGGTACCTGCAGTACGGCAGTTCGGCGGCCGCCGCCGTGGTGGTCGTCGTGTTCCTGGTGCGTGCGCTGCGGCGGGCGCCCGCGTCGGCCCGGCCGGCCGGGGTGGCGGTGCTGTCGGTCCCGGACCGGTGGTGGGCGGGGGCCGTCACCGGCGGGTGCGCCGCGGCGGGTGCGGTGCAGCGGGCGTCTCGGTGGTGGGAGTACTGGGGAGCGACCGCCAAGCCATGGGAGCTGATCCCGCCGGTGTGCTTCGGCGCGGGCGCCGGGCTGGTGCCGGGCCTGCTGCTGTACGCGGTGGGCGTACGGATGTGGCGCCCGGCTCCGGCCCGGGCCGGCGCGGAGCCGGAGCGGGTCACCGCGCAGGGTGGTCGCCCGGCCGCCCGGGGAGACCGCCCGCCGGTACGACGAACACGGTGACGGTACGGGCGCCGCGGGAATGGCGGGTCAGGAGCCCGGTGAGGCAGTTGCGGCCCAGCCCGGCCCACAGGCGCCAGGCGGGCGGTTCCTCGGGGCGGGGGAGTCTGCGCAGGGCCCGCGCCAGGCAGGTCCTCCCGCGCCGCAGGACGAGGGCCGGGCCGGCCGGGACACGGGCGGTGCTGGCGCCGGCCGCGTAGACCGGCACCGCCGCGACGGACGGGGCGGGCACCGCTCCGACGCCCGCCCGCGCCGGCCCGGGCCGACGGTTGAGCATGCGTATACCCATGCCCGCATCCTGGCGGGACGCGGGAACGGGGGCGTGCCGACGGGGTCCAGGTGAGTGACGCCCACCCCACCGGGGCCACGGGGCTCGGCAGGCCCCCGGCCCGAGCAGGCCGGGGGAAGTCAGCGGCGGTCCGGCAGCACCGCGAAGGGGCGCGGGGAACCGCGCGACCGGCCACGACGGCGCGGCAGGCGACCGGCGGGCATGGCGCGACCCTTCCAGCGCGGAGCGCCTGCGCGGCCCTTCCGGCGGAGCGCCCAGGCGCCTAGTGCGCCGCCGACTCCCAGTCCGGGCCCACGCCCACCGAGACCCCCAGGGGGACCCTGAGGTGGACGGCGTTCGCCATCTCGCGGCGGACGATCTCCTCCGTGGCCGTGCGCTCGCCGGGGGCGATCTCCAGGACGACTTCGTCATGGACCTGAAGGAGCATGCGGGACCTCAGACCGGCCTCGCGCAGGGCCCGGTCCACGTTCAGCATGGCGATCTTGACGATGTCGGCCGCCGTGCCCTGGATCGGCGCGTTGAGGGCCATCCGCTCGGCGGCCTCGCGGCGCTGGCGGTTGTCGCTGTTGAGGTCGGGCAGGTAGCGGCGGCGGCCGAAGAGCGTCGCCGTGTATCCCGTCGCCCTGGCCTCGTCGACGACCCGGTGCAGATAGTCCCGTACGCCGCCGAACCGCTCGAAATAGGCGTCCATCAAGGCGCGGGCCTCCGCCGCCTCGATGTTCAGCTGCTGGGAGAGACCGAAGGCCGACAGTCCGTACGCCAGGCCGTAGGACATCGCCTTGATCTTGCGGCGCATCTCCGCGTCGACCGCGGCGGGTTCGACCGCGAAGACCCGCGCGGCCGCGGTGGTGTGCAGGTCCTCGCCCGAGGTGAACGCCTCGGTCAGGCCCGCGTCCTCGGAGAGGTGGGCCATCACGCGCAGTTCGATCTGGCTGTAGTCGGCGGTCATCAGGGACTCGAAGCCCTCGCCGACGACGAAGCCGCGGCGGATGGCCCGGCCCTCGTCCGTGCGGACGGGGATGTTCTGCAGGTTCGGGTCCGTGGAGGACAGGCGCCCGGTCGCCGCGACCGTCTGGTTGAACGTGGTGTGGATACGGCCGTCCGTCGCGATCGTCTTGATCAGGCCCTCGACGGTGACGCGCAGCTTCGCCTGCTCGCGGTGCCGGAGCATGATCACCGGCAGCTCGTTGTCCGTCTGGCCGGCGAGCCAGGCGAGGGCGTCGGCGTCCGTGGTGTAGCCGGTCTTGGTCTTCTTCGTCTTCGGCAGGCCCAGCTCGCCGAAGAGGACCTCCTGCAACTGCTTGGGCGAGCCCAGGTTGAACTCGTGCCCGGCGGCCGCGTGGGCCTCCTTCACCGCCTGCTGCACGGCGCCCGCGAACATCTGCTCCATGGCCTCCAGGTGGGCCCGGTCGGCCGCGATGCCGTGCCGCTCCATGCGGGCGAGCAGGGCGGAGGTGGGCAGCTCCATGTCGCGCAGCAGGTCCGCGGCGCCGACCTCCCGCAGCCTGTCCTCGAACGCCGTGCCCAGGTCGAGGACCGCGCGGGCCTGGACCATCAGCGCCTCGCGCTCGGCGTCGTCGTCCGCGCCGAAGGCCAGCTGGCCGTCGGCCGCGGCGGCCGGGGCCAGCTCGCGTCCCAGGTACTCCAGGGACAGCGCGTCCAGGTCGAAGGAGCGGCGGCCCGGCTTGACGAGGTAGGCGGCGAGCGCGGTGTCCATGGTGACGCCGTCGACGCTCCAGCCGTGCTCGGCGAAGACCCGCATCGCGCCCTTGGCGTTGTGCAGGACCTTGGGCCGGTCCGCGTCCGCCAGCCACGCCGCGAAGGCCCGCTCGTCGGCCTCGTCCAGCTCGGCCGGGTCGAACCAGGCGGCCGCTCCCTGGGCCGCGGCGAGCGCGACCTCGGCGACCGAGCCGGTGCCCAGCGCCCAGGTGTCCACGGTGGCGACACCGAGGGCGTCCGTGCCGTGCCCGGTGAGCCAGCCGGCGAGCTCGCCGGTGCCGAGGACCGTGCCGTCCAGCTCCACGCCGTCCGCCGCGACCGGGGTGGTCTCCGCCTCCTCGGCGCCCGGGTCCACCGCGAACAGCCGCTCCCGCAACGACGGGTTGCGGATCTCCAGGGTGTCCAGGACCATCGCGACGGCCTTGCGGTCGTAGGCGGCCCGCTCCAGCTCGGCGACCGCCTTCGGCAGCTCCACCCCCCGCTCCAGCTCGGTCAGCCGGCGGTTCAGCTTGACCGCCTCCAGGTGGTCGCGCAGGTTCTGCCCGGCCTTGCCCTTGACCTCGTCGACGCGCTCCACCAGCTGCGCGAACGACCCGAACTGGTTGATCCACTTCGCGGCCGTCTTCTCGCCGACCCCGGGAATGCCCGGCAGGTTGTCCGACGGGTCGCCGCGCAGCGCCGCGAAGTCCGGGTACTGCGCGGGCGTCAGCCCGTACTTCTCCACGACCTTCTCCGGGGTGAACCGGGTCAGCTCCGAGACGCCCTTCGTCGGGTACAGCACCGTCGTGTGGTCGGAGACCAGCTGGAAGGAGTCGCGGTCGCCGGTGACGATCAGCACCTCGAAGCCCTCGGCCTCGGCCCGCGTGGCGAGGGTGGCGATGACGTCGTCCGCCTCGTACCCCTCGACGGCGAAGCGGGAGACCTGCATCGCGTCCAGCAGCTCGCCGATCAGCTCGACCTGGCCCTTGAACTCGTCCGGCGTCTTGGAGCGGTTCGCCTTGTACTCCGTGAACTCCTCGGAGCGCCAGGTCTTGCGGGAGACGTCGAAGGCCACCGCGAAGTGCGTGGGCTCCTCGTCACGCAGGGTGTTGGCCAGCATCGACGCGAAGCCGTAGATCGCGTTCGTCGGCTGGCCCGTCGCGGTCGTGAAGTTCTCCGCGGGCAGCGCGAAGAACGCGCGGTAGGCCAGCGAGTGCCCGTCCATGAGCATCAGGCGGGGCCGCTTGCCGCCGGGGATCTTCTCGGTCTTCTTCGAAGCTGTCTCTGCCACGCCCCCGATCCTGCCACGCCGCACTGACAGTCGGCCGCCACCCGTGATCCGGCGCAACCATTGCTCCCGCCGCCCGTCACCGCCCCCGGCCGGCGCAGCGTGGGACCATCGACGGCGTATCCCACACCGCGAAGGAGAGCGTGCGATGGCCACCAAGCCGCCCAAGGGCGATCCGGTTCAGGACGCGCCGCAGGTCGCCGAACCGCAGCACGCGGCGGCGGGACTCGCGGCCGTCGGCCACACCCTGCGCGTCGCCCAGCGGCAGATGGGCGTGCGAAGGACCGCGCTGACGCTGCTGCGCGTCAACCAGAAGGACGGCTTCGACTGCCCGGGCTGCGCCTGGCCCGAGGGGGACCACCGGCACACGGCGGAGTTCTGCGAGAACGGCGCCAAGGCGGTGGCCGAGGAGGCCACCCTGCGCCGCGTCACCCCCGAGTTCTTCGCCGCGCACTCCGTCGCCGACCTCGCCGGCCGCAGCGGCTACTGGCTGGGCCAGCAGGGACGCCTGACCCACCCCATGTACCTGCCCGAGGGCGGCGACCACTACGAGCCGGTCACCTGGGAGCGCGCCTTCGGCATCGTCGCCGAGGAGATCGCCGCCCTCTCCTCCCCCGACGAGGCCGTCTTCTACACCTCCGGCCGCACCAGCAACGAGGCGGCCTTCCTCTACCAGCTGTTCGCCCGCGAACTGGGCACCAACAACCTGCCCGACTGCTCCAACATGTGCCACGAGTCCTCCGGCTCGGCACTGTCGGAGACCATCGGCGTCGGCAAGGGCAGCGTCCTGCTGGAGGACCTCCACAAGGCCGACCTGATCATCGTCGCCGGCCAGAACCCGGGCACCAACCACCCCCGCATGCTCGCCGCGCTGGAGAAGGCCAAGGCGGGCGGCGCGAAGATCATCAGCGTCAATCCGCTGCCCGAGGCCGGCCTGGAGCGCTTCAAGAACCCGCAGACCCCGCAGGGCATCCTCAAGGGCACCGCCCTCACCGACCTGTTCCTGCAGATCCGCATCGGCGGCGACCAGGCCCTCTTCCGCCTCCTGAACAAGCTGATCCTCGACGCCGACGGCGCCGTCGACGAGGACTTCGTCCGCGAACACACCCACGGCTACGAGGAGTTCGCCGAGGCGGCCCGCGCCGCCGACTGGGACGAGACGCTCACCGCCACCGGCCTGACCCGCGAGGAGATCGACCAGGCCCTCGGCATGGTCCTTGCCTCCCGGCGCACGATCGTCTGCTGGGCCATGGGCCTCACCCAGCACAAGCACTCCGTGCCGACCATCCGCGAGATCGTCAACTTCCTCCTCCTGCGCGGCAACATCGGCCGCCCCGGCGCGGGCGTGTGCCCGGTCCGCGGCCACTCCAACGTGCAGGGCGACCGCACCATGGGCATCTTCGAACGCCCCGCCCCCGCCTTCCTGGACGCCCTGGAACGCGAGTTCGGCTTCACGCCCCCGCGCGAGCACGGCTACGACGTGGTCCGCGCCATCCGCGCCCTGCGCGACGGCGAGGCGAAGGTGTTCTTCGCCATGGGCGGCAACTTCGTGGCCGCCTCCCCCGACACCGAGGTCACCGAGGCGGCGATGCGCCGCGCCCGCCTCACCGTGCACGTCTCCACCAAGCTCAACCGCTCCCACGCCGTCACCGGCGCCCGCGCCCTCATCCTGCCCACCCTCGGCCGCACCGAGCGCGACGTGCAGGCCGGCGGCGAGCAGTTCGTCACCGTCGAGGACTCCATGGGCATGGTGCACGCCTCCCGCGGCCGCCTGGAGCCGGCGAGCGGGCACCTGCTGTCGGAGCCCGCCATCGTCTGCCGCCTGGCCCGCCGCGTGCTCGGCGACCGAACCGTCGTCCCCTGGGAAGACTTCGAGCAGGACTACGCCACCGTCCGCGACCGCATCGCGCGCGTGATCCCCGGCTTCGAGGACTTCAACGCGCGCGTGGCCCGCCCCGGCGGCTTCGCGCTCCCGCACGCCCCGCGCGACGAACGCCGCTTCCCCACGGCCACCGGCAAGGCCAACTTCACCGCGGCCCCCGTCGAGTACCCCCGCCTCCCCGAGGGCCGCCTGCTGTTGCAGACCCTCCGCTCGCACGACCAGTACAACACCACGATCTACGGCCTCGACGACCGCTACCGCGGCATCCGGAACGGCCGCCGCGTCGTCCTCGTCAACCCCGACGACGCCCGCCGCCTGTCCCTCGCCGACGGTGACCACGTCGACCTGGTCGGCGAATGGCAGGACGGCGTCGAGCGGCGGGCCCCCGGCTTCCGGGTCGTGCACTACCCCACCGCCCGCGGCTGCGCCGCCGCCTACTACCCGGAGACCAACGTCCTGGTCCCCCTCGACGCCACCGCCGACGTCAGCAACACCCCGGCCAGCAAGTCCGTCGTAGTGCGTCTGGAACAATCGGCGACCGACTGAGCGTTTGCTCAGCCGCAGACAGCCGATCAAGACGAACGGAGCCCGGCGCCATGGGCGAGCAGCAGCACGTGAAATTCCCGCAAGAGGTCGTCGACGAGTACGCCGCCCTGGGCGTCGACCTGCAGGCTCTGTTCTCCGCGGGCCACCTCGGCAACCGGATGGGCGTCCAGATCCTGGAGGCCTCCGCGGACCGCGTCGTCGGCACCATGCCGGTGGAGGGCAACACCCAGCCCTACGGCCTGCTGCACGGCGGCGCGTCCGCGGTCCTGGCCGAGACCCTGGGCTCCGTCGGATCGATGCTCCACGGAGGCAGCTCCAAGATCGCCGTGGGCGTCGACCTCAACTGCACGCACCACCGGGGAGTCCGCTCCGGCCTGGTCACCGGCGTCGCCACCCCCGTGCACCGGGGCCGCTCGACGGCGACGTACGAGATCGTCATCAGCGACGAGGAGGACCGCCGCGTGTGCACCGCCCGCCTGACCTGCATGCTGCGCAGCACGGAAGGCTGAGCCCGCACCCGCCCACGGCGGAACCCTCCCCCGCCGTGGGCGCCACGCCCCCGAACCCGCACAAGCGCCGTCCGCGACGCCGCGTTCACCGCCGCACGCACCCCTGGTGGAACCGAGACCCCGCGCCGGAATGCGGACCCTCCCTTTCTCGACGTAACGCTGCGTAACACACGCGCAATACAAGAGCACGCTTTCATCTTCGGCGGCGCATACTCCCGCGACCTTTCCGAGCTCCTTCCGGCCATCCGGGACGCGACAACCGACCGACCCCGCCCACGGCCAACCGGAAGTGCGGGTTCTCACAATGCGGACTGAAGGGAAAATCCGCCAAAACGGCCGAGACGGCATTTCCCCCCGGCCCGCCCCGCACCCCGGCATAACAAGAAAGTCACAAGCCAGCGCACGGCGATGCCCCTGCCCACAGACCGGGCTTAGAGTCACGGCCAGTCACCGCTCCATCGGGAGTTCGGTACCAGCGCGGCACCACCGCCCCCACCGGGGCGGGCCCGCCTGCGGAAAGGACTGATTGTGCGACAGCGTTCCTTGGTGATACTTACCTCCGTTCTTGCGACCGGAGCTCTGACACTCACCGCCTGCGGCTCCCGAGACGACAGCGGTGACAAGAACGACAGCGGGTCCTCCACCACCTTCACGATCGGCGTCGACGCCCCCCTCTCCGGCGAGAACTCCACCACCGGTCTGGGCATCCAGTACGGCGTCCAGGTCGCCGTCGACGACGCCAACAAGAACAACTGGGTCCCCGGCGTGAAGTTCAAGGTCGAGGCGCTGGACGACAAGGCCCAGCCCGCCAACGGCCAGCAGAACGCCACCAAGCTCGTCGGCGACAAGACCGTCGTCGGCGCCGTCGGCCCCCTGAACTCCGGCGTCGCCCAGTCGATGCAGCAGGTGTTCGCCTCCGCCGACATGGTCGAGATCTCCCCCTCGAACACCAACCCCGAGCTGACCCAGGGCAAGAACTGGCAGACGGACAAGAAGCGGCCGTACAAGACGTACTTCCGCACCGCCACCACCGACGAGCTGCAGGGCAGCTTCGCCGCCGACTACGCCGCCAACAACCTCAAGAAGAAGAAGGCGTTCGTCGTCGACGACAAGCAGACCTACGGCGCCGGCCTGGCCAAGATCTTCGGCGAGCAGTTCAAGAAGCTCGGCGGCAAGGTCGTCCAGACCGACCACGTCAACACCGGCGACAAGGACTTCGGCTCCCTCGTCACCAAGATCAAGAACTCCGGCGCCGACCTGCTCTACTACGGCGGCCAGTACGACGAGTCCGCGCTGATCACCAAGCAGCTCAAGGACGCCGGCGTCAAGATCCCGCTGTTCGGCGGCGACGGCATGTTCGCCACCACCTACATCGACGTCGCCGGCAAGGCCGCCGCGGGCGACCTCGTCACCTCCGTCGGTGTCCCCGTCGACACCCTGCCCGCCGCCAAGCAGTTCGTCGAGACCTACAAGGCCAAGGGCTACAAGGGCGACTACGGCGCCTACGGCGGCTACTCCTACGACGCCGCCACCGCCATCATCAAGGCCGTGAAGGCCGTCAAGGACGCCAACGGCGGCAAGCTGCCCAGCGACATCAACGACCTGCGCTCCAAGGTCGTCGAGGAGGTCCAGAAGTCGGACTTCCAGGGCATCACCGGCAAGGTCTCCTTCGACGAGTACGGCGACACCGGCAACAAGCAGCTCACGGTCTACCAGGTCGAGAACGGCGAGTGGAAGGCAGTGCACTCGGGCACCGCGAACCTCGGCTGACCCCACTCCCGGCAAGACCGCACCACGGGCCGCGCGGAAGGAGGACCCCGACCGCGCGGCCCGTTTCCACACCCCCACCCGGCACACGACCAGTGCACACAGCAACTGAATCTGTGCACCAAGACCACCAGCGACATGGAGGCCACGCGGTGAACACCCTGCCGCAGCAGCTGGCCAACGGGCTGCTCCTCGGCTCGATGTACGGGCTGATCGCCATCGGCTACACGATGGTGTACGGCATCGTCCAGCTCATCAACTTCGCGCACGGCGAGATCTTCATGACCGGGGCCTTCGGCGCCCTCACGGTCTACCTCTACATCCTGCCCGACGGCACCCCCATGGCCGCCGCCATCCCCCTGATGCTGATCGGCGGCGCCATCGTCGCCGTCCTCATCGCGGTCGGAGCGGAACGGTTCGCCTACCGGCCACTGCGCGGAGCACCACGCCTGGCACCCCTCATCACCGCCATCGGCCTCTCCCTCGCGCTGCAGGAGGTCGTCCGCAACTTCTACCCCGACGCCGACAAGGCCCGCTCCTTCCCCGGCCTCGACGCCACCCACGACATCGGCTCCGTCACCGTCAAGGACGCCGACATCTTCCTCATCGTGGCCGCCGTCATCTGCATGTCCGCCCTCGCCTGGTTCGTCCGCAAGAGCCGCACCGGCCGCGCCATGCAGGCCACCGCCCAGGACCCCGACACCGCACAGCTCATGGGCATCGACACCAACCGCATCATCGTGATCGCCTTCGCGATCGGCGGATTCTTCGCCGCCGTCGCCGCCCTCTCCTTCGGCCTCAAGTACGGCAGCATCGACTACCGCATGGGCTTCCTGATGGGCCTGAAGGCCTTCACCGCCGCCGTCCTCGGCGGCATCGGCAACATCTACGGCGCCATGCTCGGCGGCGTCGTCCTCGGCATCGCCGAAACCCTCGCCTCCGCCTACATCAACGACATCCCCGGCATGCAGCAGCTCGGCGGCCAGAGCTGGGCCAACGTCTGGGCCTTCGTTCTCCTCATCCTCGTGCTCCTCTTCAGGCCACAGGGCCTGCTCGGCGAGCGCGTCGCGGACAGGGCGTGATCACATGACCGAGACGACCAAGACCCCCGCCACCCCGCCCGCGGACGCGGTACCCGCACCCGAACCCCGCGGACTCCTCCCGCTGCCCCTCGCGGCAGCCCGCGCGCTGCTGCTCGCCGGCGGCATCGCCACCGCCGCGTCCACCTTCCTGGCCTGGACCTGGACCTCCGACTTCCCCGGCGACCTCACCGTCACCGGCTACCCCGGCGGCCTGCAGTGGCTGACCTTCACCGCCGGCGTCCTCGTCGCCCTCTTCTCCCTCGCCGTCTACGGCGTCCGCGGACTGCGCTGGCTCGTCCCCGCCCGCAACAACGCCCCGCTCGTGCTCCTCGCCGTCGGCGCCTTCGGCGTCACCTGGTACACGATCATCTCCATCAGCGCCGAACTCGGCGGCCTCGCCAACCTCGAACCCGGCGGCTGGGTCGCCGCCGCGGCCTCCCTGCTGCCGCTCCTCGGCGCCCTCGCTCTGCCCGAGCACAAGCACGACAGCGGCAAGGAGACCTTCAAGGCCTACACCGCCAAACCCGACAGGATCCACGCCCCCCAGCCCGTCAGCGGCTGGATACAGCGCGCCGTCATCACCGCCATCACCGCCATCGGCCTCGGCGTCTTCACCTACGGCATCGACACCGAATACGGCGAGCTGTTCATCGGCTACCTCATCGTCGTCGTCTTCACCGTCTGGGCCCTGCACACCGCCGGCCTCCTCGACCGGTTCTCCCACATGGTCGCCGCCAACCGCAGCTTCACCCTCGCCATGGGCTTCCTCGCGGCCATCGCCTTCCCCTTCACCCAGAGCGACGACCACTACGCCAACATCGGCGTCAACATCCTCATCTTCGGCACCGTCGCCCTCGGCCTGAACATCGTCGTCGGCCTCGCCGGCCTCCTCGACCTCGGATACGTCGCCTTCCTCGGCGTCGGCGCCTACACCGCCGCCCTCGTCTCCGGCTCCGAGTTCTCCAAGTTCTCCGGCGTCCAGTTCCCCTTCTGGGCCGCCGCTCTCACCGGCGCCGCCGCATCCCTGGTCTTCGGCGTCCTCATCGGCGCCCCCACCCTGCGACTGCGCGGCGACTACCTCGCCATCGTCACCCTCGGCTTCGGAGAGATCTTCCGCATCGCCGTCAACAACATGGACGGCGACTCCGGACCCGACCTCACCAACGGCCCCAACGGCATCCCCGCCATCCCCGACCTGGACCTCTTCGGCTTCAAGTTCGGAGAGGCCCACGACATCGGCGGGATCACCCTCGGCCGCTTCGCCAACTACTACCTCCTCATGGTCCTGATCATGGCCATCGTGGTCCTGGTCTACACCCGCGCCGCCGACTCCCGCATCGGCCGCTCCTGGATCGCCATCCGCGAGGACGAGACCGCCGCCACCGCCATGGGCATCAACGGCTTCCGCGTCAAACTCATCGCCTTCGCCCTCGGCGCCTCCCTCGCCGGCCTCGCCGGCACCGTCAGCGCCCACGTCACCTACAGCGTGGTCCCCAACCCCTACCAGTTCGCCGGCTCCACCCCGCCCAACTCGGCGTTCCTCCTCGCCGCCGTCGTCCTCGGCGGCATGGGCACCGTCGCCGGCCCGCTGCTCGGCGCCGCCCTGCTCTACCTGCTCCCCGAGAAGCTCGACTTCCTCCAGGACAAGTCGCTTCTCGCCTTCGGCATCGCGCTCATCCTCCTGATGCGCTTCCGCCCCGAAGGCATCATCGCCAACCGACGCCGCCAGCTCGAATTCCACGAGACCGGCCAACTCGACGTACCAGAGACCGAGACGCTGACCGACGAACCGGCCGTCACCAAGGCAGGGGCGTAAAGAACCATGACGACACCCGTACTCGAAGCCCGCGACGTGGTACTCGAAGCCCGCGACGTCACCATGCGCTTCGGCGGCCTCACCGCCGTCCGCTCCGTCGACTTCACGGTCAACAGCGGCGAGATCGTCGGCCTCATCGGCCCCAACGGCGCCGGAAAGACAACGTTCTTCAACTGCCTCACCGGCCTGTACGTCCCCACCGAGGGCACCGTCTCCTACAAGGGCACCGTCCTGCCGCCCAAGCCCCACCTGGTGACCAAGGCCGGCATCGCCCGCACCTTCCAGAACATCCGCCTGTTCGCCAACATGACGGTCCTCGAGAACGTCCTCGTCGGCCGCCACACCCGCACCAAGGAAGGCCTCTGGTCCGCCCTGCTGCGCGGCCCCGGCTTCAAGAAGGCCGAAAAGGCGAGCGAGGAACGCGCCATGGAACTCCTGGAGTTCATCGGCCTCGCCCACAAGCGCGACCACCTCGCCCGCAACCTCCCCTACGGCGAGCAGCGCAAGCTGGAGATCGCACGAGCCCTGGCGAGCGAACCCGGACTGCTGCTCCTGGACGAGCCGACGGCCGGCATGAACCCGCAGGAGACCCGGGCCACCGAGGAACTCGTCTTCGCCATCCGCGACATGGGCATCGCCGTCCTCGTCATCGAGCACGACATGCGCTTCATCTTCAACCTCTGCGACCGCGTCGCCGTCCTCGTCCAGGGCGAGAAGCTCGTCGAGGGCACCTCCGAGGTCGTGCAGGCCGACGAACGCGTCGTCGCCGCCTACCTCGGCGAACCCTTCGAGGGCGAGCCGGCAGAGGACAGCACCGCCGGCACCACCAAGGGAGAAGCCCAGTGACCGCACTTCTCGAGGTCGAGGACCTCCGGGTCGCCTACGGCAAGATCGAAGCCGTCAAGGGCATCTCCTTCACCGTCGAAGCCGGCCAGGTGGTCACCCTCATCGGCACCAACGGCGCCGGCAAGACCACCACCCTGCGCACCCTCTCCGGACTCCTCAAGCCCAGCTCCGGAAAGATCATCTTCGACGGCCGGCCCCTGAACGGCGTACCCGCCCACAAGATCGTCGCCCTCGGACTCGCCCACTCCCCCGAAGGCCGGCACATCTTCCCCCGCCTGTCCATCGAGGAGAACCTCCAGCTCGGCGCCTTCCTCCGCAAGGACAAGGAAGGCATCGACAAGGACATACAGCGCGCCTACGACCTCTTCCCCATCCTCGGGGAACGCCGCAAGCAGGCCGCGGGCACCCTCTCCGGCGGCGAACAGCAGATGCTCGCCATGGGCAGGGCCCTGATGTCCCAGCCGAAACTGCTCATGCTCGACGAACCCTCCATGGGCCTCTCGCCGATCATGATGCAGAAGATCATGTCGACCATCGTCGAACTGAAGTCCCAGGGCACCACCATCCTGCTCGTCGAGCAGAACGCCCAGGCCGCCCTGTCGCTCGCCGACCAGGGCCACGTGATGGAGGTCGGCAACATCGTCCTGTCCGGCACCGGACAGGACCTCCTGCACGACGAATCCGTCCGCAAGGCCTACCTCGGCGAGGACTGACCCGCCCGACGGCCGCACCGCACCGCACGACGAGGCCCGCGCCCCTGTCATACAGGGACGCGGGCCTCGCGTCGTCTCACCGACTCACCGGCTGACCAGCCCGCCCGGGCTCAGCCCTTGGCCGCCTTCTTCTCCTCGGCGTCCTGGATGACCGCCTCGGCCACCTGCTGCATCGACATCCGGCGGTCCATCGACGTCTTCTGGATCCACCGGAACGCGGCCGGCTCCGTCAGCCCGTACTCCGTCTGCAGGACCGACTTCGCCCGGTCCACCAGCTTCCGGGTCTCCAGCCGCTGGGTGAGGTCGGCGACCTCCTTCTCCAGCTCCTTCAGCTCGGTGAAGCGGGAGACGGCCATCTCGATCGCCGGCACCACGTCGCTCTTGCTGAACGGCTTCACCAGATACGCCATCGCGCCCGCGTCCCGGGCCCGCTCGACGAGGTCGCGCTGCGAGAAGGCGGTGAGCATCAGCACCGGGGCGATGCGCTCCTCGGCGATCTTCTCGGCCGCCGAGATGCCGTCCATCTTCGGCATCTTCACATCGAGGATCACCAGGTCCGGCTGGTGCTCGCGGGCGAGCTCGATCGCCTGCTCGCCGTCACCCGCCTCACCGACGACGCTGTAGCCCTCCTCCTCCAGCATTTCCTTGAGGTCGAGCCGGATCAGTGCCTCGTCCTCGGCGATGACGACACGGGTCGTCAGCGGAGGCACGTGCGACTTGTCGTCGTCGGGCGCGTCTACGGGCTGGGGCGACTCGGGGGCGGTCACGGGGGCTCCTCGTTCAGGGCAGGGGTACTGCTGACAAGAGCCTACCTAGCTGCGGTAAGGTAGGGCACGGCGGGTGACCGTCAACCTTCGTTTTAGAGGAAGCCCCGGTAGTCCAGCGGGAGAGACACGGTGCTCAAACCACCGACAGCGTGGGTTCGAATCCCACCCGGGGCACTTTTCCTTCGATTTGAAGGTCGCCTCTGGAAGCGGACGCGCACGTTCTCGTGAACGTGCGCTTTTTGCTGCGTGTCGCCGCGGCCCCCCTCCCAAGCTGCTCACATGTACGACGTCAGCACACGCAAGCGGGCACTCGCGCTGGTCGAGCAGGGCCGCAGCCTCAACTCCGTGAGCCGGGAGACGGGCATCTCCCGGGCCGCCATCCGGTCGTGGCGAGTCCGCCTGGAACCCCTGCCCCGCATGACGGCCACCGCCGCCCCTGAGCCGCCCGCCGACGAACACGCCTACGCCTACCTCCTCGGGCTCTACCTCGGCGACGGCTGCATCAGCCCCCACCTGCGCACCGGCTACTACCTCAGGATCGCGTGCGCCGACGCGTGGCCGGGGCTCATCGAACAGTGCCGGGAGGCCATCCTCCGGGTGCGGCCCGCCGCCCATGTCTACCTCCTGCAGAGGGAGGGCTGCACCGCGGTGACCAGCTACTACAGGCACTGGCCCGCCCTCTTCCCGCAGCACGGCCCCGGCAAGAAGCACGAGCGGCGGATCGTGCTCGAGCCCTGGCAGCAGGCGATCGTCGACGCCCACCCGTGGGAGTTCGTCCGGGGGCTGATTCACTCCGACGGGTGCCGGATCACGAACTGGACGACCCGTATGGTCGCCGGTGAGCGCAAGCGCTACGAATACCCGCGGTACTTCTTCACCAACGCCTCCGCCGACATCCGCCGGCTCTGTACCGACACCCTCGACAAACTCGGCGTGGGGTGGACGTACTGCACCCGCAACGGCGTCCCGTTCAACATCTCCGTCGCCCGGAAAGCCTCCGTCGCCCTCATGGACGCGCACGTGGGCCCCAAGTACTGATGCCGCCGGCTACCCCGCGGTGTCGTCCTCGCCGATGCGGCGGACGCGGAGCATGTTGGTGGAGCCGGAGACGCCGGGGGGTGAGCCGGCGGTGATGACGACGACATCGCCGGGTTCGCAGCGGCCGTACTTCAGGAGGAGCTCGTCGACCTGGTCGACCATCGCGTCGGTGGAGTCGACGTGCGGGCCGAGGAAGGTCTCCACGCCCCAGGTGAGGCTGAGTTGGGAGCGGGTGGCCGGCTCGGGGGTGAAGGCGAGGAGGGGGATCGGGGAGCGGTAGCGGGACAGGCGGCGGGCGGTGTCGCCGGACTGGGTGAAGGCGACGAGGAACTTCGCGCCGAGGAAGTCGCCGGTCTCGGCCGCCGCGCGGGCCACCGCGCCGCCCTGGGTGCGGGGCTTGTTGTGTTCGGTCAGCGGCGACAGGCCCTTGGCGAGGATGTCCTCCTCGGCCGCTTCGACGATCTTCGCCATGGTCCGGACGGTCTCGACCGGGTATTTGCCGACGCTGGTCTCGCCGGAGAGCATCACGGCGTCGGTTCCGTCGATGACGGCGTTGGCGACGTCGCTGGCCTCGGCCCTGGTGGGGCGGGAGTTGTCGATCATCGAGTCGAGCATCTGGGTGGCGACGATGACCGGTTTGGCGTTCCGCTTGGCGACTTTGACGGCGCGTTTCTGGACGACGGGGACGTGTTCGAGGGGCATTTCGACGCCGAGGTCGCCGCGGGCGACCATGATGCCGTCGAAGGCGTCGACGATGTCGTCGATGGCGTCGACGGCCTGGGGTTTCTCGATCTTGGCGATGACGGGGAGGCGGCGGCCTTCCTCGTCCATGATGCGGTGCACGTCCTCGATGTCGCGGCCGCTGCGGACGAAGGAGAGGGCGATGATGTCGAATCCGGTGCGCAGGGCCCAGCGCAGGTCTGCTTCGTCCTTGTCGGAGAGGGCGGGGACGGAGACGGCGACTCCGGGGAGGTTGAGGCCCTTGTGGTCGGAGACCATGCCTCCTTCGACGACGAGGGTGTGGACGCGGGGGCCGTCGACGGAGGTGACTTCGAGGCAGACCTTGCCGTCGTCGACGAGGATGCGTTCGCCGGGGGTGACGTCGGCGGCGAGGCCGGTGTAGGTGGTGCCGCAGGTCTGGCGGTCGCCTTCGGCGCCTTCTTCGACGGTGATGGTGAAGGTGTCGCCGCGCTCGAGGAGGACGGGGCCTTCGGTGAAGCGGCCGAGGCGGATCTTCGGGCCCTGGAGGTCGGCGAGGATTCCGACGCTGCGGCCGGTTTCGTCGGCGGCCTTGCGTACGTGCTGGTAGCGCTCCTCGTGTTCGGCGTAGTCGCCGTGGCTGAGGTTGAAGCGGGCGACGTCCATTCCGGCTTCGACGAGTGCCTTGATCCGGTCGTACGAGTCGGTGGCGGGGCCCAGGGTGCAGACGATTTTCGCTCGGCGCATGGTTCGAGCCTAGGGCTTACCGGTTGGTAGCGGCTCGGCCCGGCGTGTCGGCCCAACGACCTTTGGGTGAAGGGTTGTTGATGGGTGTTGATGTGTGCGGTGGGGTGCTCGGACGAGCGGTTCAGAGGCGGGGCGGCGCCATGGTGAAGCGGGCGTTGACGGCGGCGTGGACGTGTTGCCGCTGGGGTTCGAGGTCGAGTGCGGGGGCGGTGTCCTCGGCGGCCGCGGCGTAGGCCATGGAGCGCATGCGGCCGGGTGCCTGGGGCTGGAGCGGGGTGTTCTCGGCGCCGATGTCGGCGAGTTCGACGAGGGCGGTGAGGATGGTGCCGAGTGCTTCGGCGTATTCGCGGGCGCGTCGGACCGCTTCGTGGACGGCTTGCTGCCGGGCTCGGCGGTGGGCGGGTGAGTCGGGGCGCAGGGCCCACCAGGGGCCGTCGACGCGGGTGAGGTCGAGGTCGGCGAGGCGGGTGGTGAGTTCGCCGAGGGCGGTGAAGTCGGTGAGTTCGGCGGTGATGTGGACGCGTCCGTGGTAGGCGTGGACGCGTTCGCCGCGGCCTTTGTCCTTGAGTTCGGGGCTGATGGTGAAGGCGCCGGTCTCCAGGTGTTCGACGGCGTCGCCGTAGCTCTTGAGGAGGTCGAGGACGGTGGTGTTGCGGCGGGTGAGGTCGTCGAGGGCGGCGGTGCGGTCCTTGCCGCGGGAGGCGACGGTGATGGTGATGCCGGCGGTCTCGGGGTCGACTTCGAGGTGGGCGTCGCCGCGGACGGCGAGGCGGGGCGCGTCGGGGGTGCCGTAGGGGACGGCGGGGCGGGGGCCGTCGGCGGGGTCGGCGGAGGGGGTGGTCATACGCCCCACTGTGTCAGGTGTTGGCCGGTTGTGTGCGGTGGTTGGCGCATCTTCGGTCACCAGATAGAAACCTGCGGACCCTGTTGCCGTCGGTCATGGACGGGTCAGAATCTACGCGCGTTGTTGATCCGTTCCCCGAGGAGACCCGGACATGCCTTTGAACCGTCGGAAGTTCCTGAAGAAGTCGGCCGTGACCGGGGCGGGGGTGGCGCTCGCGGGGACCGCGGCGGCGCCGGCGGCCCAGGCGGCGGAGGCGGCCAAGGCGCCGAGGCCCGCGAAGCGGTACTCGCTGACCGTCATGGGGACCACGGACCTGCACGGCCACATCTTCAACTGGGACTACTTCAAGGACGCGGAGTACGCGGACGCCAAGGGCAACGCGATGGGCCTGGCCCGTATCTCGACCCTGGTGAACCAGGTGCGCGAGGAGAAGGGCCGTCGCAACACGCTGCTGCTGGACGCGGGCGACACGATCCAGGGCACGCCGCTGACGTACTACTACGCGAAGGTCGACCCGATCACCGCCGAGGGCGGTCCGGTGCATCCGATGGCGCAGGCGATGAACGCCATCGGGTACGACGCGGTGGCGCTGGGCAACCACGAGTTCAACTACGGCATCGAGACGCTGCGGAAGTTCGAGCAGCAGTGCCGTTTCCCGCTGCTGGGCGCGAACGCGGTGGACGCCAAGACGCTGCGGCCGGCGTTCCCGCCGTACTTCATGAAGACGTTCCGCGTGCCGGGTCTGCCGCCGGTGCGGGTGGCCGTGCTGGGGCTGACGAACCCGGGCATCGCGATCTGGGACAAGGCTTATGTGCAGGGGAAGCTGGAGTTCCAGGGTCTGGAGGAGCAGGCCGCGAAGTGGGTGCCGAAGCTGCGGTCGATGGGCGCGGACGTGGTGGTGGTGTCGGCGCACTCGGGCACGTCGGGGACGTCGTCGTACGGTGACCAGGTGCCGTACGTGGAGAACGCGGCCGCGAACGTGGCGAAGCAGGTGCCGGGCATCGACGCGATCCTGGTCGGGCACGCGCACGTGGAGATCCCGGAGCTGAAGGTCGTCAACGAGAAGACGGGCAGGACGGTCGTGCTGTCGGAGCCGTTGTGCTACGCGGAGCGGCTGACCCTGTTCGATGTCGAGCTGGTGTTCAACAGGGGCAGGTGGGAGGTCGAGTCGGTGGCGGCCTCGCTGCGGAACTCGAACACGGTCGCCGACGACCCGGAGATCACCAAGCTGCTGACGGACGAGCACGCGAAGGTCGTCGCGTACGTCAACCAGGTGGTCGGCACGGCGACCGAGACGCTGACGACGGTGGAGGCCCGGTACAAGGACGCGCCGATCATCGATCTGATCACCAAGGTGCAGGAGGACGTGGTCAGGGCGGCGCTGGCGGGGACCGAGTACGCGTCGGTGCCGGTGATCGCGCAGGCGTCGCCGTTCTCGCGGACGTCGCAGATCCCGGCGGGCGATGTGACGATCCGGGACCTGTCGGGTCTGTACGTGTACGACAACACGCTGGTGGCGAAGCTGATGACGGGTGCGCAGATCCGGGCGTACCTGGAGTACTCGGCGGAGTACTTCGTGCAGACGGCCGCGGGTGCGGCGGTGGACGTGGAGAAGCTGACGAACGCGAACGGCCGCCCGGACTACAACTACGACTACGTGTCGGGTCTGCAGTACGACATCGACATCGCCCAGGCGGCGGGTTCGCGGATCAAGAACCTGTCGTACAACGGTGCGGCGCTGGACGACGCGCAGCAGTTCGTGCTGGCGGTGAACAACTACCGTGCGAACGGCGGTGGCGCGTTCCCGTACGTCGCCTCGGCGAAGGAGGTGTGGTCGGAGTCGACGGAGATCCGCACGCGGATCGCGGAGTGGGTGACCGCGAAGGGTGTGCTGGACCCGAAGGACTTCGCGTCGGTGGACTGGAAGCTGACGCGGGACGGCACGCCGGTGTTCTAGGGGCCGGCTTGTCGCGGGGGGGGGGGGGGGGGTGGTGGGCCCCCCCCCCCCCGGGGCCCCCCCCCCCCCGGGGGGCGCCACCCCGAACCCCACCCCCCCCGAGCCGGCGTCGGGGTAGTGGTGGAGCA
>NZ_JBIRUY010000035.1:83016-112184 GCF_044335305.1 Streptomyces sp. NPDC020490
CCGCCCCCCCCCCGGGGGGTTTCTGCAAATCCCCCGCCCCTTGGGGGGCCCCCGGGTGGGGGGGGGGGGGGGGGGGGGGGGGGGGGCGCCCCCCCCCCCCCCCCCCCCCCGCGGGGGGCCTCGCCGGCCGGGGGCTACGCCTGCCTGACCCGCAGCGCCCTTGCCAGGTCGTCGAGTTCGTCGGTCAGCCTGCGGCGCAGGGCCGGCACGGGGTCGGCTTCGCGCAGGCATTCCTCGCCGAGGCGGAGGTTCTCGGCGTCGACGGCGTAGGCCGGGAAGGCCCAGCGGCCGGCGGCGACGGCGATGGCGGGGCCGCGGCGGGCGGCCACGGCGACCGCGTCGTCGTAGTAGCGCGGCACGTACGCGCTTACCAGGTCGGCCTGTTCGGGCTGCCAGAAGCCCTGGGCGGTGGCGGTGAACAGGTAGTTGGACAGTTCGTCGCCGGCGAACATGGCCTCCCAGGCGCGCTGTTTGGCCTCGGGGTCGGGCAGCGCGGCCCGGCAGCGGGCGGCGCCCTCCTGGCCGGTGGCGGAGGGGTCGCGCTTCAGTTCGGCGGCGATGGCGGCCTCGTCGACGGCGCCGAGGACGGCGAGCCGGCTCAGGACGCGCCAGCGCAGGTCGGGGTCGAGTTCGGGGCCGCCGGACACGGTGCCCTCGGCGAGCCAGGCGGCGATGGTGTCGGGCTGGGCGGCGACGTCGATGTAGTGGCGTACGGCGATCAGGCGCAGGCCGGGGTTGTCGCCGTCCTCGGTGCGGCGAATGAGGTCGCGGCACAGGGCGGTGAGGGTGGCCAGGGCGGCGGGCCGCTGTTCGGGGGTGACGTAGCGGTCGGCGATCTGGGCGGAGGCGAAGGCGAGGACGCCTTCGGCGAGGGCGAGGTCCGTCTCGTGCGGGAGGTGGGTGCGGGCGGTGTCCAGGTAGGCGCGGGCGGGGAGTTCGCCGTCGCGGACGGCGTCGCGCAGGGCGTTCCAGACGACGGCGCGGGTGAGCGGTTCGGGCAGGCCGGACAGGCAGGTGCGCAGGGTGTCGAAGGATGCCGGGTCGAAGCGGATCTTGGTGTAGGTCAGGTCGCTGTCGTTGAGGACGAGCAGGGCGGGGCGCTTGCCGAGGGGCTGCGGGTCGGTGTGCGGGAGGTCGAGGTCGAGGCGGGCGCGCAGGAGGAGGTGGCGGCCCTCGTCGGCGATGTCCATGTCGTACAGGCCGGCGGCGATGCGGTGGGGGCGGCTGCCGGTGTGCCGGACGGTGAGGGTGCAGGTGCCGTCGGAGGCGGGGGTGACGACGGGGGCGAGGGTGTCGACGCCGGTGGTGCGCAGCCAGGCGTCGGCCCAGGCGTGGACGTCGCGTTCGGTGGCGGAGGCGAGGGAGTCGATGAAGTCGGCGAGGGTGGCGTTGGCGAACTTGTGGCGGGCGAAGTGGGTGTTGATTCCGGTGAGGAAGTCCTTCTCGCCGAGCCAGGTGACGAGTTGGCGCAGCGCGGAGGCGCCCTTGGCGTAGGAGATGCCGTCGAAGTTGAGGAGGGCGGAGGCGGTGTCGTCGACGTGCTCGGGGGCGACGGGGTGGGTGGAGGGGCGCTGGTCGGCGTCGTAGCCCCAGGACTTGCGGTTGACGCCGAAGTCGGTCCAGGTGTCGGTGAAGCGGGTGGCCTCGGTGAGGGTCTGGTAGCCCATGTACTCGGCGAAGGACTCGTTCAGCCAGATGTCGTCCCACCAGCGCAGGGTGACGAGGTCGCCGAACCACATGTGGGCCATCTCGTGGGCGATGACCATGGCGCGGACCTGCCGCTCGGTGTCGGTGACGGCGGAGCGGTAGACGAACTCGTCGCGGAAGGTGACCAGGCCGGGGTTCTCCATGGCGCCGGCGTTGAATTCGGGGACGAACGCCTGGTCGTAGGAGTCGAAGGGGTAGGGCTCCTCGAATTTCTCGTGGTAGCGGTCGAAGCACTGCCGGGTGATCTCGATGAGTTCGTCGGCGTCGGCGTCCAGGTGGGGGGCGAGTGAGCGGCGGCAGTGCAGGCCGAAGGGCAGGCCGCGGTGCTCGGTGCGCACGGAGTGCCAGGGGCCGGCGGCGACGGCGACGAGGTAGGTGGAGATCAGCGGGGTGGGGGCGGCGTGCCAGCGGCCGTCGCCGAGGTGTTCGGTGATGCCGTTGGCGAGGACGGTCCAGTCTTCGGGGGCCTTGACGGTCAGCTCGAAGACGGCTTTGAGGTCGGGCTGGTCGAAGGCGGCGAAGACGCGCTGGACGTCGTCCAGGAACAGCTGGGTGTAGAGGTAGGTCTCGCCGTCGGTGGGGTCGGTGAAGCGGTGCATGCCCTCGCCGGTGCGGGAGTAGCGCATGGCCGCGTCGACGCGCAGTTCGTGCTCGCCGGGGGTGAGGTTCTTCAGGGGCAGCCGGTTGTCGTCGAGGGTTTCCGGGTCGAGGGGCTGCCCGTCGAGGGTGGCGGTGCGCAGTCGGGCCGGCTTGAGCTCGACGAAGGTGTCCGTGGGGTCCTGGCCGTCGCGCACCGTGAAACGGATGGTGGTGCGGGAGTCGAAGGTCTCGTCGCCGGTGGTCAGATCGAGGTCGATCGTGTAGCGGTGGACGTCGAGAAGTGTGGCACGGGTCTGCGCTTCGTCGCGCGTCAGTACGGACATGCAGGACATGCTGCCTGATCACGGGGGCACGGCACAGGGGCGGATCGGTACGCGCCCTATGTCCGGTCCTGCGCCGTGCCGTTTCTCCGGGCACGGCGTGCGGCGCTGCGGGTCTGCGCAGGGCGTCGCGGGTGTGGCGGGGGTGGTCGCGGGGGTCGCCGGGGGTGGCGGGTGGGGCGGGGCGTCGCGGGTGGGGCGGGGCGTCGCGTCGGAGGGGTGCGCGGGCGTCCGGGCGGGCCGGGGCGGGGCGGGCCGGGCGCCCGTGCTGTCGTGTCCCGCTCGGCGCCCGGCGGGGTCAGTCGGTCTGACGGACGGTGGTGCCGTTCACGGCGTCGTCGGCGATGCGCTCGTGGTGGCGGATGACCTCGGCGATGATGAAGTTCAGGAACTTCTCGGCGAACGCCGGGTCGAGTTTGGCGCTCTCGGCGAGGGAGCGCAGGCGCTCGATCTGGCGGGCCTCGCGGGCCGGGTCGGCGGGCGGCAGCTGGTGGGCGGCCTTGAGGTGGCCGACCTGCTGGGTGCACTTGAAGCGCTCGGCGAGCATGTGGACGACGGCGGCGTCGATGTTGTCGATGCTGTCGCGCAGCCGGGCGAGCTCCTCACGGACGGCGGGGTCGACGTCGGCGGCGCCGTTGTTGCTGGTGGTCATGGGCGCTCAGCCTACGTGACCTCGGCGGACCGGCTGTCCGGGTGCCGGTGCGGGGTCCGGCCGGGAACAACCCGCGCGCATCCTGGTGGAGCTCGTAGAGTGGAATCGGGTTCAGGGCGTCTTGGGGGTCGGGCGTGACGAACGACGGACCGGTCGAGCACGGCTACCCGCATCTGGAGACGGTGCGGGCGTCGATCACGGCGCTGTACCGGCGTCTGTCGTGGGACACCGTCCAGACGTTCGCGGGCAGCGTCGCCCCCGCCGACGTGGCGTTCTGCGACACCGACGATCTGTATCTGGGGGCGCAGCGGGTGGCCCGCGAGATGGTGCGGCACTTCCGGTTGCCGGACGCCCGTCTGGTCGTGAGCTTCCGTGAGATGACCCATGCGGCGAACGTGGAACTCGCGGCGGGCCCGGAGTACTTCGTCGAGCTGAACGGCCGCTTCCGTACCCACCGGCGGGACATCGGCGCGGCGCTGGCCCATGAGGTGACGCACGTCTATCTGCACCGTCTGGACCTGTCCTTCCCCAGTACGGCGGAGAACGAGATCCTCACGGACACGGTGGCGGCCTATCTGGGCGCCGGCTGGCTGCTGCTGGACGCGTACCGGGAGGACTCGGTGTCGTCGCAGAAGCTGGGCTATCTCACTCCGGAGGAGTTCGGCTACGTGCTGGCCAAGCGGGCGCTGGTGTTCCATGAGGATCCCTCGGTGTGGTTCACCAGTCCGCAGGCGTACACGGCGTACGTCAGGGGTATGGCCGAGGCCCGGCGGGACGAGCAGCAGCCGCCGTTGACCGGGGCGGGCTGGGCGGGGCGCCGCCGCTACGCCCGCGACCGCCGGCACGCGCCGGGCCCGCAGCCCGGGGTGGGCTATGCCTTCTCCCCCGACGGCGGCGGGCGGCTGCGGGTGTCCTTCCCGTGCCCGACCTGTCAGCAGCGGATCCGGGTGCCGGTGCGGGGGCGGGTGCGGGCGCGGTGTTCGCTGTGCCGGACGGTGCTGGAGTGCGACACGTGAGCGCGGGCGGGAAGCCGACCGGCTGATGATCTGATCGGCCGGCCGGGGCTACGCGCCGTATGCCGTCCCCGGCTGCTGCGCTTCCGCCAGGAGTCTCGGGGCCGTCTCCCCCGCCTCGGCCGGTGCCCAGCGTGCCCCCTTGTCGGCGCTGGGTCCGGGCCGCCGGCCCTCCATGACGGTGATCGGGCCGCCCTCGGCCTCGAAGACCCGGCCGGTCACCCCGGCACTCGCGGCGGAGCCCAGCCAGACGACCCTGGGTCGCGGTGGCGTCCTGGTTCACGGTCGCCGCGTCCAGGAGCGCGGGCCGCTCGCCGCCCCCGTGCACCAGCAGGCTCGCGCCGGTGACGGCCTGCGCGGCGAAGTGGACGGCCTGCTGGGAGGAGCCGCACTGCCGGTCGACGGTCACGCCCGGCACCTCCTCCGGCAGCGCGGCCGCCGGCCGGCAGGTCCGCGCGATGTCCCCGGCCTGCGGCCCGACCGCGTCCAGGCAGCCGAAGACGACGTCCTCCACGGCCGCCGCGTCCACGCCGGAGCGTGTGACGAGTTCGCGCAGCACGTGCGCGCCGAGGTCGGCCGGGTGGACGCCGCTGAGGCCTCCCCCGCGCCGCCCGACGGGCGTGCGGACCGCTTCGACGATGCAGGCCTCGGGCATGGCGTCTCCCTGTGGGTTCACGTGCGTACGTGGATCTACGTGCGTACGGCGATTCCGTCCAGGACCATCGACAGGTACTGCCGGGCGATCTCCTCGGGGCTGTGCTGTCCGCCGGGCCGGTACCAGGAGGCGGCCACCCACACGGTGTCGCGGACGAACCGGTAGGTGAGGCGGACGTCGAGGTCGGCGCGGAAGACCCGGTCGGCGACCCCGCGTTCCAGCGTGGACAGCCACGCCTTCTCGAACTTGCGCTGCGACTCGGCGAGGAAGGCGAACCGCTCCTGCGCGACGAGTTGCCTGGACTCCTTCTGGTAGATCGCGACGGCGGCGCGGTGCCGGTCGATCTCCCGGAACGACTCGGTGACGAGTGCTTCGAGGGTCTCGCGCGGGCCCAGCCGGGCCGCGAGGACGGTGTCGTAGCCGTCCCACAGCTCGTCGAGGAAGGTCCGCAGGATCTCCTCGAGCATCGACTCCTTGGAGTCGAAGTGGTAGTAGAGGCTGCCCGCGAGCATGCCCGCGTGGTCCGCGATCTTGCGTACGGTGGTGGCGTTGTAGCCCTGCTCGGCGAACACCTCGGCGGCGGTGTGCAGGAGTTCGCGGCGGCGCGCCGGGCTTGCGGTCACCTGGGGCTTCTTCTTGGTCGGCACGGGTCCATTGTGGTCTGCCCGGCCGTCAGGGGTGCCGGCTGCTGACGGCGACGACCTCGCCGGTCATGCAGGAGGAGTAGCCGGACGCCAGGAACACGATCACGTCGGCCACCTCCCATGGCTCGGCGTGCCGTCCGAAGGCCTCGCGGTCGGCCAGTTCCCGCAGCAGCTCCGGCGTCGTCACCTTCACCAGGTGGGGGTGCAGGGCGAGGCTCGGGGAGACGGCATTGACCCGCACCCCGTACCGTGCGGCCTCCAGTGCGGCGCACCGGGTCAGCGCCATCACGCCCGCTTCGGCGGCGGCGTAGTGGGCCTGCCCGGTCTGGGCGCGCCAGCCGACGACGGAGGCATTGTCGACGATGACGCCGGCTTTGTGCTCGCGCATCCGGCGCAGCGCGGCCCGGGTGCACCGGAACGTGCCGCCCAGCGTGACGTCCAGCACCCGCTGCTCACCCGGCCGGGCCCGGCCGCCGGGCGGCTGCTGCCCGCGCTCGCCTCCGGCCGGGCGATGGCGACGGTGGCCTGCGACGGGGGGCGCGCTGGACGGCGACGCGGCGACCGTCCGTCTCGCCGTGGACGGCGACGGGCTGCGCCTGGCCCCCGGCCACGGCCCGGTGCGCCGCTCCCTCGGCCCCGCCCGCCGCCTCACCCCGCTGGCGCCCGGCGGCGAGCTCCTCGCCCCCGGCCCGCCCGCCGTGCACGCCCTGTTGTGGGGTCGCCTGGCCACCGCCGCCCAGGCCCTCGGCGTCGGCCTCGCCCTGCTGGACCGGACGGTCGTCCATGTGCGGCGGCGGGTGCAGTTCGGGGTGCCCGTCGGCTCGGTCCAGGCGGTCAGGCACCGGCCGGCCGACGCGCGGACCGCCCTGGAGTTCGCGCGGCCCCTGCTCTTCGGGGCGGCGCTGACGATGACGCCGCGGGACGTCGCCGCGGCGAAGACCGCCGTGTGCGAGGCGGCGTACGCCACCGCCCGCACGGCACTGCAACTGCACGGCGCGATCGGCTGCGCCGCGGAGTACGACCTGTCGCTGTGGCTGACCAAGGCCCGCGCCCTGCGCACCGCGTGGGGCATCCCGCAGGAGTGCCGGGCCGTGGTCGTCGGTGACGGTCGCCGCCGGTGAGTCCGCGCCGGCACTCCTGCACCGTCGGCTTCGCGGCACGCGCGTCCTCGCCGGACACGGCCCGGACAGGACGGGGCCGCGCGGCGCGTCGACGAGCGGCCCGATCCCGCAGGGCATCATGACCGGCGTCACGGGCCGGGCCGACGGTGCGGAGGACAGGACGTCCCGCGGCGCCGGGCCGGCGGGTGCCCGGGACTCGTGAAGGTCACGGAACCGACAGCGGGCGCGGGCCGGGGGCCGGCTGGCCGTACCCTGTGGCCGATGTCCGAAAATCTCACTCAAGGTGCCCGTCTGTGAAACGTGCTGGTTGCCTCCTCTTCGCGGCCGTCCCCGTGGTCGCCACGGCGGCGTTCTACTTCCTCGCGCCCGCGCAGTCCGACGGCGGCACGGACAAGGCCCCGGTCTCCGCCGCGCAGCAGGCCCGGCAGGACGCCAAGGACCGCGCCGAGCGGGAACGGGCCGAGGACGACGAGGTCATCGCCGACCTGCCGCCGGGCCTGGCCGCGCCCGAGAAGAAGGAGCTGGCCCAGAAGCTGGTGGCGAGCGCCGAGAACTCCACGCTGGACTGGCGCAGCGCCTACGGCTACATCGAGGACATCGGCGACGGCCAGGGCTACACGGCCGGCATCGTCGGTTTCTGCTCCGGCACGCACGACATGCTCACCCTCGTCGACCGCTACACCAGGGCCCACCCCGGCAACGGCCTCGCCGGCTACCTGCCCGCCCTGCGGAAGATCGACGGCACCGACTCCCACGAGGGCCTGGACCCCGGCTTCAGCGCGGCCTGGAAGGCGGAGGCGCAGCGCCCCGCCTTCCGTGCGGCGCAGGACGAGGAACGCGACCGCGTCTACTTCGACCCCGCGGTCCGCCTCGCCAAGCTGGACGGCCTGGGCACCCTGGGCCAGTTCGTCTACTACGACGCGATGGTCTTCCACGGCCCCGGCACCGGCCCGAACAGCTTCTACGGGCTGCGCGAGCGTGCGCTGCGGGAGGCGGACACCCCTTCGGAGGGCGGCTCGGAGAAGTCGTACCTGGACGTTTTCCTCGACATCCGCCGCGAGGCCATGAAGGCGAAGAAGGCCACCATCGACACCAGCCGCATCGACAACGCCCAGCGGCAGTTCCTGTACGACGGCAACCTGGCCCTGAAGACGCCGCTGACCTGGCAGGTGTACGGCGAGACGTACCGGGTGCCCTGACCCACGACGTGCGACGGCGCCCGCTCTCGGTCCGGTCGGGGACAAGGGGCGGGCGCCGCCGGTGTGCCGTACGCCGTTGTACGGGACGCTGGGAGGCTCCGTCAGACCATCAGGGCGCGGTCCGTCGGGCGGATCGGGGCCGGCAGGTCGCTGGCGCCGGTCAGGAAGCGGTCGACGCCGCGGGCGGCCGAGCGGCCCTCCGCGATCGCCCACACGATGAGCGACTGGCCGCGGCCGGCGTCACCGGCGACGAACACGCCGGGCACGTTGGTCTGGAAGTCGGCGTCGCGGGCGATGTTGCCGCGCTCGTCGAGCCCCAGGCCGAACTGCTCCACCAGGCCGTTCTCCCGGTCGGTGCCGGTGAAGCCCATGGCGAGGGTGACCAGCTGGGCGGGGATCTTGCGTTCCGTGCCCGGCTTCTGGGTCAGCTTGCCGTCGACGAACTCCACCTCGGTGAGGTGCAGCCACTGGACGTTGCCGTCCTCGTCGCCCTCGAAGTGGGTGGTCGAGACGGAGTAGACCCGCTCGCCGCCCTCCTCGTGCGCCGAGGTGACCTTGTAGAGCATCGGGAAGGTGGGCCACGGCTGGGAGACCGGGTTCCGCTCGTCGTTCGGGCGGGGCATGATCTCCAGCTGCGTCACCGAGGCCGCGCCCTGGCGGTGGGCGGTGCCCACGCAGTCCGCGCCGGTGTCGCCGCCGCCGATGACGACGACGTGCTTGCCCTCGGCCGAGATCGGGGCGGTGACGTAGTCGCCCTCCTGGACCTTGTTGGCCAGCGGCAGGTACTCCATGGCCTGGTAGACGCCCTTCAGCTCGCGGCCGGGGACGGGCAGGTCACGGGCGGTGGTGGCGCCGACGGCCAGGACCACGGCGTCGTACCGCTTCTTCAGATCGGTCGCCTTCAGGTCGCGGCCGATCTCGATGCCGGTGCGGAAGCGGGTGCCCTCCGCGCGCATCTGCTCGATACGGCGGTTGATGTGCCGCTTCTCCATCTTGAACTCGGGGATGCCGTAGCGGAGGAGGCCTCCGATGCGGTCCGCGCGCTCGTAGACGGCGACGGTGTGGCCGGCCCGGGTCAGCTGCTGGGCGGCGGCCAGACCCGCCGGGCCCGAGCCGACGACCGCGACCGTCTTGCCGGACAGGCGCTCCGGGATCTGCGGGGCGACGTCCCCGGTCTCCCACGCCTTGTCGATGATCGAGACCTCGACGTTCTTGATGGTGACCGGCGCCTGGTTGATGCCGAGCACGCACGCCGACTCGCACGGAGCCGGGCACAGGCGGCCGGTGAACTCCGGGAAGTTGTTCGTCGCGTGCAGGCGCTCCTGCGCGGCCGACCAGTCCTCGCGGTAGGCGTAGTCGTTCCACTCGGGGATCAGGTTCCCCAGCGGACAGCCGTTGTGGCAGAACGGGATGCCGCAGTCCATGCACCGGCTGGCCTGCTTGCTGATGATCGGCAGCAGGGAGCCGGGGACGTAGACCTCGTTCCAGTCCTTGACGCGCTCGCCGACGGGGCGGGTCTTGGCGACCTCACGGCCGTGGTTCAGAAAGCCCTTCGGGTCAGCCATTGATCGCCGCCTCCATCATCTTCTCGGTGACCTCGGTCTCGGACAGACCGGCTCGCTCGGCGGCGTCCTTGGCGGCGAGCACTGCCTTGTACGTGCGGGGGATGATCTTGCTGAAGCGGTCCACGGCCGAGTCCCAGTCGGCGAGCAGCTTCTCGGCGACCGTGGAGCCCGTCTCCTGCTGGTGCCGGCGCACCGCTTCGTGCAGCCACTGCTTGTCGGCGTCGTCCAGCGCCTCGACCGCGTCGAGGTTGCCGGCGTTGACGTTGTCCCGGTCGAGGTCGATCACGTAGGCGACACCGCCGGACATGCCGGCCGCGAAGTTGCGGCCCGTCGGGCCGAGGACGACCGCGCGACCGCCGGTCATGTACTCGCAGCCGTGGTCGCCCACGCCCTCGGAGACGACCGTCGCGCCGGAGTTGCGGACGCAGAACCGCTCGCCGGTGCGGCCGCGCAGGAACAGCTCGCCGCCGGTCGCGCCGTAGGCGATGGTGTTGCCCGCGATGGTGGAGTACTCGGCCAGGTGGTCGGCGCCCCGGTCCGGGCGGACGACGACGCGGCCACCGGACAGGCCCTTGCCGACGTAGTCGTTGGCGTCGCCCTCCAGGCGCAGCGTGACGCCGCGCGGCAGGAAGGCGCCGAAGGACTGGCCCGCCGAGCCGGTGAAGGTGATGTCGACGGTGTCGTCGGGCAGTCCCGCCCCGCCGAACTTCTTCGTCACCTCGTGGCCGAGCATCGTGCCGACCGTGCGGTTGATGTTGCGGATCGCGACCTGGGCGCGCACCGGCTGTGCCTCGGTCGCCGAGTCGGCGGCCAGGGCGTCGGCGGCGAGCTTGATCAGCTCGTTGTCGAGCGCCTTCTCCAGGCCGTGGTCCTGGGCGATCACCTGGTGGCGCGCGGCGCCCTCGGCGAGCGCGGGCACGTGGAACAGCGGCTCCAGGTTCAGGCCCTGGGCCTTCCAGTGGTCGACCGCGCGGGTCACGTCGAGCGCCTCGGCGTGGCCGACGGCCTCCTCGATGGAGCGGAAGCCCAGCTCGGCCAGCAGTTCGCGGACCTCCTCGGCGATGAACTGGAAGAAGTTCACCACGTACTCGGCCTTGCCGGAGAAGCGGTCGCGCAGGAGCGGGTTCTGCGTGGCGATGCCGACCGGGCAGGTGTCCAGGTGGCAGACGCGCATCATGACGCAGCCGGAGACGACGAGCGGCGCGGTCGCGAAACCGAACTCCTCGGCGCCGAGCAGCGCGGCGATGACGACGTCGCGGCCGGTCTTGAGCTGGCCGTCGGTCTGTACGACGATGCGGTCGCGCAGGCCGTTGAGCAGCAGGGTCTGCTGGGTCTCGGCGAGGCCGAGCTCCCAGGGGCCGCCCGCGTGCTTCAGCGACGTCAGCGGCGAGGCGCCGGTGCCGCCGTCGTGGCCGGAGATGAGGACCACGTCCGCGTGTGCCTTGGACACACCGGCCGCGACCGTGCCGACGCCGACCTCGGAGACCAGCTTGACGTGGATCCGCGCCCGCGGGTTGGCGTTCTTCAGGTCGTGGATCAGCTGGGCCAGGTCTTCGATGGAGTAGATGTCGTGGTGCGGCGGCGGGGAGATCAGGCCCACGCCCGGCGTCGAGTGACGCGTCCTGGCGACCCACGGGTAGACCTTGTGGCCGGGCAGCTGGCCGCCCTCGCCGGGCTTGGCGCCCTGCGCCATCTTGATCTGGATGTCGTCCGCGTTGACCAGGTACTCGCTGGTCACGCCGAAGCGGCCGGAGGCGACCTGCTTGATGGACGAGCGGCGCGCCGGGTCGTACAGGCGCTCCGGGTCCTCGCCGCCCTCACCGGTGTTGGACTTGCCGCCCAGCTGGTTCATGGCGATGGCGAGGGTCTCGTGCGCCTCCTGGGAGATGGAGCCGTACGACATGGCGCCGGTGGAGAAGCGCTTGACGATCTCGGAGACCGGCTCGACCTCGTCGAGGGGGACCGGCTGCCGGCCGGACTTGAAGCCGAACAGGCCGCGCAGCGTCATCAGGCGCTCGGACTGCTCGTTCACCCGGGCCGTGTACTTCTTGAAGACGTCGTAGCGGCCGGTGCGGGTGGAGTGCTGGAGGCGGAAGACCGTCTCCGGGTCGAACAGGTGCGGCTCGCCCTCGCGGCGCCACTGGTACTCGCCGCCGATCTCCAGCGCGCGGTGCGCCGGGGCGATGCCGGAGGCCGGGTACGCCTTGGCGTGGCGGGCGGCGACCTCCTTGGCGATGACGTCGATGCCGACGCCGCCGATCTTGGTGGCGGTGCCGTTGAAGTACTTCTCGACGAAGGCCTCGTCGAGGCCGACGGCCTCGAAGACCTGGGCGCCGCGGTAGGAGGCGACGGTCGAGATGCCCATCTTGGACATGACCTTCAGCACGCCCTTGCCGAGGGCGTAGATGAGGTTGCGGATGGCCTTCTCGGACTCGATGCCGGGCAGGAAGGTGCCCGCGCGGACCAGGTCCTCGACGGACTCCATCGCCAGGTACGGGTTGACGGCGGCGGCGCCGTAGCCGATGAGCAGGGCGACGTGGTGGACCTCGCGGACGTCGCCGGCCTCGACCAGCAGGCCCACCTGGGTGCGCTGCTTGGTGCGGATGAGGTGGTGGTGGACGGCCGCGGTCAGCAGCAGCGACGGGATCGGCGCGTGCTCGGCGTCCGAGTGGCGGTCCGACAGGACGATCAGGCGGGCGCCGTTGCCGATGGCGGTGTCGGCCTCGGCGCAGATCTCGTCGATGCGCGCGGCGAGGGCGTCACCGCCGCCGGAGACCCGGTACAGGCCGGAGAGGGTCGCGGCCTTGAAGCCGGGCATGTCTCCGTCGGCGTTGATGTGGATGAGCTTGGCCAGCTCGTCGTTGTCGATCACCGGGAAGGGCAGGGTGACCGTGCGGCAGGAGGCGGCCGTCGGCTCCAGCAGGTTGCCCTCCGGGCCGAGCGAGGAACGCAGGGAGGTGACGAGCTCCTCGCGGATCGCGTCCAGCGGCGGGTTGGTGACCTGCGCGAACAGCTGGGTGAAGTAGTCGAACAGCAGCCGCGGGCGCTCGGAGAGGGCCGCGATCGGGCTGTCGGTGCCCATCGAGCCGATCGGCTCGGCGCCGGCCTTGGCCATCGGCGCCAGGATGACCCGCAACTCCTCCTCGGTGTAGCCGAAGGTCTGCTGGCGGCGGGTGACGGAGGCGTGCGTGTGCACGATGTGCTCGCGCTCGGGCAGGTCGCCCAGCTCGATCTCGCCGGCCTCCAGCCAGTCGGCGTAGGGCTGCTCGGCGGCGAGGGCGGCCTTGATCTCGTCGTCCTCGATGATGCGGTGCTCGGCGGTGTCCACCAGGAACATGCGGCCGGGCTGCAGGCGGCCCTTGCGGACGACCTTCGCGGGGTCGATGTCGAGGACGCCGACCTCGGAGGCGAGGACGACGAGGCCGTCGTCGGTGACCCAGTAGCGGCCGGGGCGCAGGCCGTTGCGGTCGAGCACGGCGCCGACCTGGACGCCGTCGGTGAAGGTGACGGTGGCGGGGCCGTCCCAGGGCTCCATCAGCGTGGAGTGGAACTGGTAGAAGGCGCGCCGGGCCGGGTCCATGGAGTCGTGGTTCTCCCACGCCTCCGGGATCATCATCAGCACCGCGTGCGGAAGCGAACGGCCGCCGAGGTGCAGCAGTTCGAGCACCTCGTCGAAGGACGCGGAGTCGGAGGCGTCGGGGGTGCAGACCGGGAAGGTCCGCGCCAGCTTGTCCTGCGGGCCGAACAGGTCGGAGGCCAGCTGCGACTCGCGGGCGCGCATCCAGTTGCGGTTGCCCTTGACGGTGTTGATCTCACCGTTGTGCGCGACGAAGCGGTAGGGGTGCGCGAGCGGCCAGCTCGGGAAGGTGTTGGTGGAGAACCGGGAGTGCACGAGCGCGATCGCGGAGGCGAAACGGCGGTCGGACAGGTCCGGGAAGAAGGGCTCGAGCTGGCCGGTGGTCAGCATGCCCTTGTAGACGATCGTCCGCGCGGACAGCGACGGGAAGTAGACACCGACCTCGCGCTCGGCGCGCTTGCGCAGCACGAAGGCCTTGCGGTCGAGTTCGATGCCCGTCGACTGTCCGTCGGCCACGAAGATCTGGCGGAAGACGGGCATCGTCGAGCGGGCGGTGGCGCCGAGCAGTTCGGGGGCGACGGGGACCTCGCGCCAGCCGAGGACCGTCAGTCCCTCCTCGGCGGCGATCGTCTCGATGCGTGAGACGGCGCCCTCGGTGCCGTCCTGCGGCAGGAAGGCGATGCCGACTGCGAAGGCACCGGCCTCGGGCAGCTCGAATCCGGCCACCTCGCGGAAGAAGGCGTCGGGCACCTGCGCGAGGATTCCGGCGCCGTCGCCGGAGTCGGGCTCGGAGCCGGTGGCACCGCGGTGCTCCAGGTTGCGCAGGACGGTCAGGCCCTGCTCGACCAGCGTGTGCGACGCCTCGCCGGTGAGGGTGGCGACGAAACCGACGCCACAGGCGTCGTGTTCGTTGCGGGGGTCGTACATACCCTGCGCAGCAGGGCGAGCATCCATGAACGACCAGTTCTGGCCATTCGCGGAATGCTGGGACGGCTGGCGCGGCGTACGCATCGGCTCTCCCGTCGTCGTCTCAAGTGGCATGCAGATTGCCGAGGGACGACGTTGGCCCTCTGCTTGTGCAAAATTTCGTGCAGGTTACATGATGGAGCGGTTGTCGGGAACCGGATACTCCGTTCCAACATGCGGACGCCGCGTGGCCGCGGTGGGGTACCGCGCCTGGCGGCGGAAACTATGGGGACCCGAGCGGACAGATCCGTGCCCGTCGGCCCGATGGCGGAGGGAGCGTCGTCGCCCACGCCGCGGGTGCGCGACAGGCGTCGTTGCCCGCAGCGCTTACGGCTCATGCCCGGTGGTCGAACAGTCGAAACCAGCGAGTAACGGCTACTTATGCGGCCCAACGCATAAGTAGCAGTGCCTCTATCCTACGGCGGTTCCGAACAAAGTGCCCAGGACGTACGTCACACCGGCCGCCGCGCCTCCCAGGGCGAACTGCCGCAGACCGCTGTACCACCAGCTGCGGGCGGTGACCCTGGCCACCACGGCGCCGCACGCGAACAGTCCGAGGAGCGCGAGCACCAGGGCCGGCCACAGGGCGGTCGCCCCCAGCAGGTACGGCAGGACGGGCAGCAGCGCGCCGATCGCGAAGGCCCCGAACGACGACACCGCCGCGACCAGCGGCGACGGCAGGTCGCCCGGGTCGATGCCGAGTTCCTCGCGGGCGTGTATCTCCAGCGCCTGCTCGGGGTCGTGGGAGAGCTGGCGGGCGACCTCCCGGGCCAGCTCCGGCTCCACGCCCCGGGCCTCGTAGAGCGCCGCGAGCTCGAGCTCCTCGGCCTGCGGGTGCTTGCGCAGTTCCCCGCGCTCCACCTCCAGCTCGGCCTCGACCAGCTCGCGCTGCGAGGCGACGGAGGTGTACTCGCCGGCGGCCATCGAGAAGGCGCCGGCGGCGAGGCCGGCGAGGCCGGTCAGGACGATGGTGCTCGGGCCCACGGAGCCGCCGGCCACGCCGGTGATCAGGGCGAGGTTGGAGACCAGTCCGTCCATCGCGCCGAAGACGGCGGGGCGCAGCCAGCCGCCGTTGACGTCGCGGTGGGTGTGGTTGTCCCGGTGCGCCACATGCAGCGCGGCCTCGTTGTCGATGATGGCCACGAATGTCCCCCCAGGGAAGCTTAGCCAAAGCTAACTTTGGACGAGTTCTACTTTTCGACATCCAGAACTTACGCCGTTCCCTCCCCTCGCGCCAGCAAGGAAAGGCTGCGCTAACCAGCGGTTTTACCGTTTCGATACTCATCCGTGGCGGGCGGCGCTCACCTGTCGACCGGGTGACGCTGCGGTCCGCCCGGCTCCGCGCACCCGCTCGCGTGGCACACATCCGCAAAGGGCGCGGCGCCCGGGCAGGGCCGGCGCCGGGCCCGGCGGAGTCCCCGGAGAAGAGGCCGCGTATGGCATCGACCGTCTGCAGTCCCCCGGTACCGGCGCCCGGCGACGCCGCCGGTCTCCGCGCACGGGCCCGCGGCGCGCTGCTCGGGCTCGCCGTCGGCGACGCCCTCGGGGCGCCCGCGGAGAACCTGAAGCCCTCCGAGATCCGCGCCCGCTGGGGCCGCATCACGGGCTTCGTCGCCGAGACGCCGTGCGGGACGGACGACACCGAGTACACGATCTTCTCCGGTCTGCTGCTGGCCCGTCACGGATCCGCGCTCACGCCGGCCCACGTCGAGGCGGCCTGGCACGAGTGGATCGCGGACCGCGAGGAGGGCCCGTTCCGGGGCGCCGGTTTCAGCGAGCGCGGCACGCTGGAGAACCTCCGTCGCGGCCTCGCCGCCCCCATCTCGGCCCAGCACCGTCATGCCTGGAGCGACGGGCTCGCGATGCGCGCGGCGCCGTTCGGGGTGTTCGCCGCGGGCCGCCCCGCCGAGGCGGCCCGGCTGGCGGCGGTCGACGGCTCGGTCAGCCACGAGGGCGAGGGCCTCCACGGCGGCCGGGCGGTCGCGGCCGGGGTGGCGGCCGCGATGGCCGGGGCGTCCCCGGTCGTGGTCGTCGCCTCCGCGCTGGCCGTGGTGCCGGACGACTCCTGGACGGCGCGTTGCCTGCGCCGGGCGGCGGCCGTCGCGCACCGCGGCGAACGCGCCCTCCGCTCGGCGGTGGTGGTCGGCGGCTACCCGTGGACCGACCTGGCGCCCGAGGCGGTCGCCCTCGCCTTCGGCGCCTACGCGGCGGCCGACGGCGACTTCGTCCAGGCCGTCCTGACGGCCGTCAACATGGGCCGCGACGCCGACACGACGGCGGCCGTGGCGGGCGCGCTGGCGGGAGCGACGTGCGGTGTGTCGGCGATCCCCGGCGAGTGGGCGGCGGCGATCGGCCCGGCCCGGGGCCGCTGCCTGCCGGCGATGGCGGGCCACCACGTCCTGGACATCGCCGACCTGCTGACCAGCCCACCCACCGGACCGGAGCCCCCCGATGACCCCACCGACCCCCTGGACCGAGCCGACGGCAACCCCGACCTCCCTTGATCCGCCACCGGCCCCACCGGCCCCGCCGGCTGTCGAAGCCGAGAACCGGTCGCCCGCCGACGGCGAGAACCCCCCATCGGGGCCACCCGCACCCGACCACGAAAGCCGCACGGGCGGTGCGACTGGGACCACCCACCCGGCCGAAGGCGCAGCCGAGGCCGTGGACACCGCCACGCCGCCGCAGGCACACCGCATCGCCGGCCTCCTGCTGGGCCTCGCCGCGGGCGACGCCGCCGGCTGGCCCGCCGCCCGCCACCGTGCCGCCCGCATGCCGGAGTGGACCCGCCGCCTCACCCGCGAGCTGGACACCTTCGCCGAGCAGAACGCGACGACCACCCTCCCCGTCCCCATCGCCCTGAACCAGCCCCCGGAGCCCCTCCTGCTCGGCCCCTCCGACGACGCCGAGTGGGCGGCGTTCGCGGCGGAGGCGCTGCTGCGGGCCGGCGACGACGACGCGCTGGGAGACCTGAGCAGGCAGCGCCGTACCCGGGCCGCGATCGACCTCACCTGGAACGCGCTCGCGAGCGAGGTCGCCGCGGCCGCCGACCGCGCCCCGGAGGTCGAGTCGGCCGTGCTCCCGCTGCGCGCCCGCATCTCCGTCCGCGCCGGACTCGGCAACCTCGCCGCGGGCCTGCGCCCGCCCGCCACCGGGCACGACAACCCGCACCACTTCGACGACGCGGCCTGCGTACGGGCCTGCGTCCTCGCCGTCGCCCACCCCGGCGACCCGCGGGGCGCCGCCGACCTGGCCGAGTTCGACGCCCGCTACACCCAGGACGGCGACGGCGTGCACGGCGCGCGGGCGATGGCGGCGGCCCTCGCGCTCGCCCTCGCCGCGGCGGACGTGGACGCGTGCGTGACCGCCGCCCTGGCGCAGCTGCCCGAGAGCACCGAGATCGGCCGCAACGCCCGCCACGCGCTCCGCCTCGCCCGCGCCGCCGGCTCCGCCTTCGCCCTGGTCCCGCTGCTCGAACACCGCATCGTCGACCACGTCTACAGCTACGGCATCGCCGCCGCCGAGACGGTCCCGGTCGCCCTGGCGCTCGCCACCGCCGCGCGGGGCCGGATCGCGGAGGCGGTGCCGGCCGCCGCCTGCCTGTCCCGGGTCGCCGACTCCGCCCCGGCCCTCGCGGGCGCGCTGACCGGGGCCCTCGGCGGCCGCGCGGCGGTCCCCGCCGCCTGGCGGGAGGCCTGCCGCACCCTGTCCGGCTGCGCCCTGCCCCGCCTCACCGGTACGGACCTGGTGGAACTCGCCGAACTCCTGGAAGCCGTGCAACCGACCCCACCAGGAGGATGATTCGGGACATGACACCCACATCACGCACACCACCGACACAACCACCCACACCACCCACAGCGCCCACACCGCCCATGTCGCCCACATCGCCCATGACACCGGTTGCGGCGGGAAGGGAGGAGACGCTGGAAGGCAGGATCACCGGCGCCCTGGTCGGCGCGGCGGTCGGCGACGCCCTCGGCGGCCCGGTCGAGGGCTACTCCCCCGAACAGATCCGCCGGCGCCACGGCGGCCGCGTCGCCGGGATCGTCGGCCCCTGGCACGGCGACGCCTGGCGCACCGCCCGCCCCCTCGCCCCGTACCACAAGGGCGACGGCCACGTCACCGACGACACGTTGATGACGCACGCCCTGGTACGGGTCTACGCGACCGTCCGCGACCACCTCGACGCCTACGCCGTGGCGGACCACCTGGTCCCCGACCTGATGACCAACCCGCGCTGGATCCCGGAACTGGAGGCGGAGGCGCTGCCGTTGCAGCGGATCTTCCTCGCCGAGAAGTGGCTGGTGGCCCGACTGCACTACGGCCACGCCGACCCCCGCGAGGCCGGCGTCGGCAACATCGTCAACTGCGGTGCCGCGATGTACATGGCCCCGGTCGGCCTGGTCAACGCGGCCAACCCGGCGGGCGCCTACGCCGAGGCCCTGGACGTCGCGGGCGCCCACCAGTCGTCGTACGGCAGGGAGGCGGCGGGTGTCTTCGCCGCGGCGGTGGCGGCGGCGTGCGCGCCCGGGGCGAGCCCGGACTCGGTCGTCGCGGCCTGCCTGGAGCGGGCGAAGGACGGCACCCGGTCGGCGATCGAGCGGGTCTGTGAAGCGGCCGCCCGCCACTCGGACTTCGAGTCGGCCCTGACCCCGCTGCGGGAGGCGGTGGCCCCGTACGACACCGTGGGCCCGGACTACCGGCAGCCCTCCCTCGGCGCCCGCCGCCCCTCCCGCCTGCACGCGATCGAGGAACTGCCCGTCGCGCTCGGCATGCTGGTGGTCGCCGGCGGCGACTTCCGGCGGGCGGTCCTGGGCGCGGTGAACTACGGGCGCGACTGCGACTCCATCGCGACGATGGCGGGCGCGCTGGCCGGGGCCCTGGGCTCCCCGGTCCCGGAGGACTGGGCGAGGACGGTCGCCGATGCCAGCCGCCTGGACCTGTGGGAACCGGCGCGGACGCTCACCGGTGTGGCCCGGGAGGTCTTCGCGCGGGACGTACGCCGACGCCGGGCGCACGAGGCGGCGTTCGCCGGGATCGGGGGCCCGGCGTGCTGCGACTGACATGGGTCCAGCCGGAGGACCTGATCGGCCACGAACTGCGCCAGGCGGCGCTGGACGGCCGCGAGCCCGCCGCGATCGCGGCGCGCTGGCGGGCGGCGGGCGGCCGCCCGGCGCCGCCGCGGGCGGGCGCGTCGCCCGAACCGGCCTCGCGTTACCTCCGCCTGCTCGCCGAGGACCTGCTCGACGAACTCGCCGAACTGCCCAGCGCCCTGACCGACCGTGAGCCGACGGACCTGGAGCAGATCAAGGCGCTGTGCCCGGACTGGCCGGCCGCCGGCCCCGCCGTACACCTCGACCCGGCCCGCGTCGCCCCGGCTCGACTCGGCCCTACCGGCATCGCCCCAGCCCGCCTGAGCCCCGCAGGCGTCGCCCCAGCCCGCATCGCCCCCGCCCGGCTGGAGGCGGCCTGGCTGGGGCGGGCCGTCGGCTGCCTCCTCGGCAAGCCCGTGGAGAAGCTCCCCCTCGAGGGCATCCGGCAACTGGCCGAAGCCACCGGCAACCGGCCGCTGCACACGTACTTCACCGGCCGGGGAGTGCCCGCCGAGCTCTCCGCCCGGTTCCCCTTCAACCGCCGTTCGGCCCCGACCTCCCTCGCCGAGAACATCGACGGCATGCCGGAGGACGACGACCTCAACTACCCGCTGCTCAACCTGCTGTTGCTGCAACGCCACGGCCGGGGCTTCACCACCGCCGACGTGGCCTCCCTGTGGCTGGACGAACTCCCGGCGGGCCGCGCCTTCACCGCCGAACGCGTCGCCTACCGCAACCTCCTCAGCGGCGTCGAACCCCCGCGCACGGCCCGCCACCGCAACCCCTTCCGCGAGTGGATCGGGGCCCTGATCCGCGCCGACGTGCACGGCTGGACCAACCCCGGCGACCCCGCGGCCGCGGCCGCCCAGGCCCACCGCGACGCCACCCTCACGCACACCGCCAACGGCGTCTACGCGGCGATGTTCACCGCCGCCGTCATCGCCCAGGCCGCCACCGGCGCCCACGACGTGCACGCCTGCCTGCGCACCGGCCTCGCCGTGATCCCGCCCGACTCCCGGCTGGCCGGGGCCGTTCGCCACGCCGTCCGGCTGGCGCGGCGGCACGCGGACTTCGACCGGGTCGTCGACGAGCTGCACGCCACCCACTCCCCCGCCCATCACTGGGTGCACGCCGTCCCCAACACGGCCCTCGTCGCCGCCGCCCTCACCCACGCCGACGGCGACTTCACCGGCTCCATCTGCCGTGTGGTGTCCGGCGGTTGGGACACCGACTCGAACGGCGCGACGGCGGGCGGCGTCAGCGCCCTCCTCGCCGGCGCCCCCGCCGCCCTCCCCGACCGCTGGACGGCCCCGCTGAAGAACCGGCTGGCCAGCTCCGTCGCCGGCTTCGACGGCATCGGCTTCGACACCCTCGCCCACCTCACGCACCTGGAGGCATCCCGCCCATGACCACCTCCGTCACCCCCGCCCGGGACACCCGGGCCGACGCCCCGCTGACCGGCCTGCGCGTCCTCGACCTCGCCACCCTCTTCGCCGGTCCGCTCGCCGCGACGATGCTCGGCGACTTCGGCGCGGAGGTCGTCAAGGTCGAGCACCCCGACAGACCGGACCCCTCCCGCGGCCACGGCCCGTCGAAGAACGGCGTGGGGCTGTGGTGGAAGCTGCTGGGCCGCAACAAACGCACCATCACCCTGGACCTGTCCCGGCCCGGCGGCCGCGCCACCCTGCTGCGGCTGGCCGCCGGGGCGGACGTGATCGTCGAGAACTTCCGCCCCGGCACGCTGGAGAAGTGGGACCTCGGCTGGCCGGAGCTGTCCGCCGTCAACCCCCGGCTGGTGCTCGCCCGGGTCACCGCCTTCGGCCAGTTCGGCCCCTACGCCCACCGGCCCGGCTTCGGCACCCTCGCCGAGGCGATGAGCGGCTTCGCCGCGATCACCGGCGAGCCGGACGGCCCGCCGACGCTCCCGCCGTTCGGCCTCGCCGACTCGATCACCGGCCTGGCGACGGCGTACGCGGTGATGACGGCGCTGGCCGCGCGGGAGCGCACGGGCGAGGGCCAGGTCGTCGACATGGCGATCATCGAGCCGATCCTGACCGTTCTGGGTCCCCAGCCCCTCTGGTACGACCAGCTCGGCCACGTCCAGCCCCGTACCGGCAACCGCTCCCAGAACAACGCCCCGCGCGGCACCTACCGCACCGCCGACGGCTGCTGGGTGGCGGTGTCCACCTCCGCCCAGTCCGTCGCCGAGCGCGTCATGCACCTGGTGGGACGGCCGGAGCTGATCGACGAGCCGTGGTTCGCGACCGGCGACGGCCGGGCCCGGCACGCGGACGTCCTGGACCGGGCGGTCGGCGGCTGGATCGCCGGGCAGACCCGCGACGACGTGCTGGCCGCCTTCGAGAAGGCGGAGGCGGCGGCAGCCCCGGTGCAGGACGTGCGGGAGGTGATGACCGACCCGCAGTACGCGGCCCTCGACACGATCACCACCGTCGACGATCCCGAACTGGGGCCGCTGCGCATGCAGAACGTGCTCTTCCGGCTCTCCGCCACGCCCGGCGCGATCCGCTGGGCGGGCCGACCGCACGGCGCGGACACCGAGACGGTCCTGTCGGAGCTGGGCCTGACCCCGGCCGAGGTGGCGGCCCTGCGGGCGGAAGGCGCCGTATGACGGTCGCGCTGACCTGGCTCTACGCCCCCGGCGACCGGCCGCACGTGGTCGCCAAGGCCCTGGTGTCCGGCGCCGACGTGGTGGTGATCGACCTGGAGGACGCGGTCGCCCCCGACCGCAAGGAGTACGCCCGTGCCGCCACCGCCGACCTGCTGAGCGCGCCGCAGCCGGTCCCGGTGCACGTCCGTGTGAACGCCCTGGACGGCCCGTCGGCGGCCCGGGACCTGGCGGCTCTGGCGGCGCTGCCCGGGGTGTCCGGCCTGCGCCTGCCGAAGGTGACGGGTCCCGAACAGGTGGTCCGCGTCGCGCGGACGACGGCTCCGGCGCTGTACGCGCTGTTGGAGACGGCCCTGGCCGTGGAACGCGCCCACTCCATCGCCGCGGCCCACCCCGCGCTGCGCGGCATCTCGCTCGGTGAGGCGGATCTCCGTGCCGACCTGGGCGTCCGCGACGACGCGGGCCTCGACTGGCCCCGCTCCCGGATCGTGGTGGCCGCCCGGGCGGCGGGGCTGCCGCCACCGCCGCAGTCGGTCCATCAGGACATCCGCGACCTGGAGGGCCTGGCCGCGTCCTGCGCGCGTGGCCGCGCCCTCGGCTTCCTGGGCCGGGCGGCCGTCCATCCCCGGCAGCTGCCGGTCATCGAACGGGCCTACCTGCCCACCCGCAGGGAGGTGGAGGAGGCGGAAGCGGTCGTGAAGGCGGCGGAGGCGGAACAGGGCGCCCAGGCGCTGCCGGACGGCCGGTTCGTCGACGCGGCCGTGGTGGCGGCGGCCCGGCGGACGCTGGCGCTGGCCCGCCGGTTCTGACGGCCGTCAGCCCTGCTTCGCCGACTCCGCCGCGTCCTTCGCCTCGTCCCCGGCACCGGCATCAGCATCGGAATCGGACACCGAACCGGACGTGGCCCCGGACTCGGGCTTGGCCCCGGACTCGGGCTCGGACCCGGTTCCCGCCTTGTCCGGCGTCTCCGCGGCGTCGGCCGCGCCCGGGACGCCGTCGCGGTCGCCGTCGGCGTCGGCGTCGCTCTTCGCGCCGGCCGCCGCCTCGTCCGCGGCGGCCTCCTCGGCCGCCCCCGGTTCCACGACCGCTTCCCGGCCGGGCCGCTTCTTCGCCGACACGACGATGTACGTCACCGCCAGCAGGAACACCGCCAGCGCGGTCCAGTCGTTCAGCCGCAGGCCCAGGATGTGGTGGGCGTCGTCGACCCGCATGTACTCGATCCACGCCCGGCCCACGCAGTACGCGGCGACGTACAGGGCGAAGGCCCGCCCGTGCCCCAGCGTGAAGCGGCGGTCGGCCCAGATGACCAGCAGGGCGACGCCGACGCACCACAGGGACTCGTAGAGGAACGTGGGGTGGTAGTACCCGGGCACCCGGCCGTCCGCCGAGGACGTGATGTGCAGCGCCCACGGAACGTCGGTCGCCTTGCCGTAGAGCTCCTGGTTGAACCAGTTGCCCCAGCGGCCGATCGCCTGCGCGAGCGCGATGCCGGGGGCGACGGCGTCGGCGTACGCGGGCATCGGCACGCCCCGGCGCCGGGCGCCGATCCAGGCGCCGAGCGCGCCGAGCGCGATCGCGCCCCAGATGCCGAGGCCGCCCTCCCAGACCTTGAAGGCGTCCACCCAGTCACGGCCGTCGCTGAAGTACAGCTCGTAGTCCGTGATCACGTGGTAGAGGCGGCCGCCGACGAGGCCGAACGGCACGGCCCAGACCGCGATGTCGGCCACCGTGCCGGTCCGCCCGCCGCGGGCGATCCAGCGTTTGTTGCCGAGCCAGACGGCAACGAAGACGCCGATGATGATGCAGAACGCGTAGGCGCGCAGCGGAATGGGGCCGAGGTGCAGCACCCCGCGCGACGGGCTGGGAATGTAGGCAAGTTCCATGGCAGGGTCGACGCTACCGTGCCCGGCCGGGCACGCGGTGTGCGGCCCGGCTACGGGTCCATAACAGGGGGGTGTGAATCGCTCACCCCTTGGCGGCTGCCTCCTGCACCAGTTGCTTCAGCTTCGCGGGGGTCATGGTGCGGTCCTGGTAGATGTTCTTGCCGTTGAGCAGCACGGTCGGCGTGCCGCTGAAACCGCCGGAGCGGAAGGCCTGCTGGGACCTGGCGACCCAGCTGTTGTGCGTGCCGTCCTGCACGCAGGTGCGGAACGCCGCCGTGTCGAGGCCGCCGACCTTGCCCGCCAGCGCGATCAGCTTGGCGTCCTTGGCGTAGGCGTCGTCGGTCTCGGTCGGCTGGTTGTCGTAGAGCACGTCGTGGTACGCGGGGAACTTCCCGGCGTCCTGGGCGCAGGCCGCCGCGTTGGCCGCGGTGCGCGAGCCGGTGCCGCCGAGGTTGCCGTCGATGAGCGTGACCAGGTGGTATTCGATCTTGAGCTTGCCGGCGGCGGTCAGTTCGTGGAGCGTCGGGCGGTAGGCCGACTCGAAGGCCTTGCAGGCCGGGCAGCGGAAGTCCTCCCAGACCGTGAGCGTCGACGGGGCGCTCTCCTTGCCGACCGGGATCGCCAGGCCGTTCTTGCCCCGCGCTCCCGAGGGGGCCACCACCGGGCCCGCGGAGTCGCTGCCCTCGTCCTTGCCGGCGTTCGCGGCGATCACGCCGATCACCGCCGCGAGGCTCAGGACGCAGACGACGCCCGCGCCCACGATCAGCGCCCGCCTGCGCTTGTCCGCGGCTTTCTGCTTCTCGCGCTCGACCGCCAGTCGCTCGCGGGCGGTGCGCTTTCCCTCTCGGTTCTTCTCGCTCACACCCCCAGAACGAACCGGGGAGGCGCGAAGCGCCTCCCCGGTCCCAGCTCCACCCGTTCGAGTGACTCGCGCCACACGTACGGGAATGTCTCCCTGTTACGCCTGCCCGCGCACGCCCTTCGCCAGTTCACCGGCGAGCGCGCGCACGGCCGCGAGGCCGGCCGCCTCGTCCGGCGCGTCCAGCAGCAGCTTCACGAACGCCGAGCCGACGATCACGCCGTCGGCGAAGCCGGCGACCTGCGCGGCCTGACGGGCGTCGGAGACCCCGAGCCCGACGCAGACGGGCAGGCCGGTGCCGGTGGCCCGGGTCCGCTCCACCAGCTCCTGGGCCTGCGCGCCGACCGACTCGCGGGTGCCGGTGACGCCCATCAGCGAGGCGGCGTAGACGAAGCCGCTGCCCGCCGCGGTGATCCGCGCGAGCCGCTCGTCCTTGCTGCTGGGCGCCACCACGAAGACCGTCGCGAGCCCGTGCTTCTCGGCGTGCTCCCGCCACAGGGCGGACTCCTGCACCGGCAGGTCGGGCAGGATGCAGCCCGCGCCGCCGGCCGCCGCCAGCTCGGCGGTGAAACGCTCGACGCCGTAGCGGTCGATGGGGTTCCAGTACGTCATCACGAGCACCGGCTTCCCGGTCGCCTCGTGGGCCTCCTCGACCGTCCGCATCACGTCCGCGATCTTGACGCCGCCGCGCAGGGCGACGTCGTCGGCGGTCTGGATGACGGGGCCGTCGAGGACGGGGTCGCTGTGCGGCAGTCCGACCTCGACGACGTCCGCGCCGCCGTCGAGGACGGCCTTGATCGCCTCGATGCCGCCGTCCACGGTCGGGAACCCGGCCGGGAGGTAGGCGATGAGCGCCGCGCGTCCCTCCGCCTTCGCGGCGGCGAGGGTCTCGGTCAGCAGCTGGATCTTCCCGCTCACTTGGCGTCCCCCTCGATCTCCGCGGTGTCGGCCTCGTCGGCGGCGACCTCCGCGTCGGTGTCGTACAGGCCGAAGTACCTGGCGGCCGTGTCCATGTCCTTGTCGCCGCGGCCGGACAGGTTGACGACGATCAGCCCGTCCTTGCCGAGCTCCCTGCCGACCTCCAGGGCGCCGGCCAGCGCGTGGGCGCTCTCGATGGCCGGGATGATGCCCTCGGTGCGCGACAGCAGCCGCAGCGCCTGCATGGCCGCGTCGTCGGTGACCGCGCGGTACTCGCCGCGGCCGGTTTCCTTGAGGTAGGCGTGCTCGGGTCCGATGCCGGGGTAGTCCAGGCCGGCCGAGATCGAGTACGGCTCGGTGATCTGGCCCTCCTCGTCCTGCAGGACGTAGGACCGGGAGCCGTGCAGGATGCCGGGCTCGCCCGCGGTGAGGGTGGCCGCGTGCTCGCCGGTCTCGACGCCGTGTCCCGCGGGCTCGCAGCCGACGAGGCGGACGCCCTCGTCCGGGATGAAGGCGTGGAAGAGGCCGATGGCGTTGGAGCCGCCGCCGACGCAGGCGACGGCGGCGTCGGGCAGCCGACCGGCGCGCTCGAGCAGCTGGCGCCGGGCCTCGACGCCGATGACGCGGTGGAAGTCGCGGACCATGGCCGGGAAGGGGTGCGGGCCGGCCACGGTGCCGAAGAGGTAGTGGGTGCGGTCGACGTTGGCGACCCAGTCGCGGAACGCCTCGTTGATGGCGTCCTTCAGGGTGCGGCTGCCGGACTTCACGGCGACGACCTCGGCGCCGAGCATGCGCATGCGGGCCACGTTGAGGGCCTGGCGCCGGGTGTCGATCTCGCCCATGTAGATGGTGCACTCGAGGCCGAACAGGGCGCAGGCGGTGGCGGTGGCGACGCCGTGCTGCCCGGCGCCGGTCTCGGCGATGACGCGGGTCTTGCCCATGCGCTTGGTGAGCAGGGCCTGCCCGAGCACGTTGTTGATCTTGTGCGAGCCGGTGTGGTTGAGGTCTTCCCGCTTCAGGAAGACCCGGGCTCCGCCGGCGTGCTCGGCGAACCGGGGCACCTCGGTCAGGGCGCTGGGACGGCCGGTGTAGTTGGCGAGGAGGTCGTCGAGTTCGCGCGCGAACTCGGGGTCGGACTTGGCCTTGTCGTACTCGACGGCGACCTCGTCCACGGCGGCGACGAGCGCCTCCGGGATGAACTTGCCGCCGAACGCGCCGAAGTAGCCGTCGGCGCTGGGGACCCGCCCCTCGGGGTCGGGAACGAAGAACTCGCTGGGCATGCGGAAACCTCACGGTGAGTGCGTGAAAAGACACTGGTCGCCGTGGGGGCGGGGATCGTCAGTCGACTGTGGGCCGGTCGATGGGCCGGTCGCGCAGTTCCCCGCGCCCCTGGGCCCGCCGCCATCGACGCCCGTTCACCTGGCCGGGCTCGTCCCCGATGACGTACCTGACCCTGCGGCCGTGCACCCTGCGCGCGGGCGCGCGGCAGCCACGCGGGCGGCAGCCGCGCGCGAGGCGGGCGTGCCGGTCGGTGGAGGTCGGGGTGATCGCGGGGGTCATCGGTGCCCAGCCTACCGGGAGGTCAGCCCCGGCCGTGCCGCAGCGCGGGGTGCGTGCCGGCCGCCACCAGGTCGGAGACCGCCGCCCTGGGGTCGCGCCCGGTGACGAGGGACTCGCCGACCAGGACGGCGTCGGCCCCGGCGTTGGCGTAGGCGATGAGGTCGTGCGGCCCGCGCACCCCGGACTCGGCGATCTTGACGATGCCGTCGGGGATCTCGGGCGCGACGCGCTCGAACGTCCCCCGGTCGACCTCCAGGGTCTTCAGGTTGCGCGCGTTGACGCCGATCACCCGTGCGCCGGCGTCCACCGCACGGTCGACCTCGTCCTCGTCGTGCACCTCGACCAGCGGGGTCAGGCCGATGGACACGGCGCGCTCGATCAGCGACTCCAGCGCCGGCTGGTCCAGGGCGGCCACGATCAGCAGCGCGAGGTCGGCCCCGTAGGCCCGGGCCTCCCACAGCTGGTACGACGTGACGATGAAGTCCTTGCGCAGTACGGGGATGTCCACGCGCGCGCGGACCGCCTCGAGGTCGGCCAGCGAGCCGCCGAAGCGGCGCTGCTCGGTGAGGACGGAGATGACGGCCGCGCCGCCCGCCTCGTAGTCGGCGGCGAGTCCGGCCGGGTCGGCGATCGCGGCCAGCGCGCCCTTGGACGGGCTGGAGCGCTTGACCTCGCAGATCACCTTGACGCCGTCGCCCTTGAGCGCGGCGATGCCGTCCTTGGCCGAGGGCGCCTTCGCCGCGCGCTCCTTGAGCTCGTCGAGGCTGACGCGCGCCTGCCGCTCCGCGAGGTCGGCACGGACTCCGTCGATGATCTCGTCGAGCACACTCACGCGAGCGGCCCCCTTCCAGACGGTTGACTGTTCAAGCGGTTGACCTGCGGGGGAAACCGATGGCCACTGCGATGGTATCCGGAGCCGGGCGCAGCCCCCGCATCCGGTCGACCCCGGTCCCTCCCCCACCCTCGAACCAGCTTCGCACGGCTCGGGCGGGAGGTGCCCCCATACTGGACGTTCCTGAGTTGATCAAGGATGCAGCCAGCCACCGAACGGCAGGTTCCGGACAACGGTGAACACCAGCAGCAACACGCCCGCCGTCCACAGGGGCACCGGCCCGGGCTCGATCCGCAGCGGCCGTCCGCGCGCGGCCCGGACCACCCATACGGTCCACAGCACGGCGAAGCCCAGATAGCCGACCACGGCCGGCGCGTTGTCCCGCAGGGCCGCCGCGAAGTCGCCGTGGACGAACGCGTGCGCGCTGCGCAGGCCCCCGCAGCCCGGGCAGTAGACGCCGGTGTAGGCCAGCAGCGGGCAGGCGGGGTAGTGGCCGGGTTCGTTCGGGTCCACCGCCCCCACGTAGGCGAAGGCCCCGGCGACGGCCGCGAGGATCCCGGCGGGCACGGCCAGCCGCGCCGCCGCGGTCCGGGTGTGCGGGTGCGTCACCCTGGGACGTTCGGCGTTCACACCGTGCATTGTGCCCCGTACGGGCCGCACGCGCGCGTGAGCCGTATCCGCACCGCACGCGCGTGGCGGCCGTCGCGTGGGGTCACTGCGCGGGGCCGCACCACGCGTGAGGGGCGGTCGCGGTACGCGCAGTACCGTCACCGCCCCTCACGCGTGGTGCCGCGCGGAACCGTGGCCCCGCGGGCGGGCTCAGCCCTGGACGTCGGCCGGCTTGCGCCCCGCCTCCACCCGCGCCTGGAACGCCTCGTGCGCGTCCTTGGGTTGCCCCATGCCCATCATCTTCATGATGCCGCCCACGACGCCGCCGCCGAGCACGAGGGCCATGCCGGCCCAGAAGCCCACGGGCTGGGCCGCCACCATGAAGGTGCCCGCGACGCAGAAACCGATGAAGGAGATGATGACACCGGTCCAGGCGGCCGGGGTGTGACCGTGGCTGCTGCCCGCCATGACTTGCTCCTCGTTGCTGTGAATGTGTCTGAGCCGGACGCTCGATGACATTGTCCCGCACCCGGGCACACGCGGGAGCCGGGGGTGGCCCCTGGTGCGTCGGCGCCCCGTGGGACCCGGGGACCCGGTCGGCCCGGCCGCGGGTTCCGGACTCCGGCCGGCTCCCCCGGGGCCTGTCCGGCGGATCATGCCGGAGACGCGGGGCCTAGACGAGTAAGTCCTATGTCCTGGGCTGACGATCAGGCGTGAACAGAGGGTGTTCAAGATCATGTTGTGACGCAAGATCTGAACACCCTCT